>NZ_AZSJ01000002.1 GCF_000516555.1 Afipia sp. P52-10
CGAACCTTGGGCTCGGCACTGGGGCGACTCCTCAGTTCGCCGGACTCGAATTGGGCAATGCAGCGGATACCAGCGTTACGCGCCCGGCTGCGGGACGTTTGCAAGTCGAAGGCGAAGAGGTTCTGACGACCAAGGATCTGTCGTCGACCCTGACGGGTCCACAAAAGACGGCGCTACAGACGAACATCGGCGCTACCACGATTGGCAAGGACTTGTTTGGGGCGGCCACCTTCCTCGACGTTCTGAAGCAGACGGCCTACTGCCCCGTCATCTCCAAGTCAGGGGATTATACCGTCGTGGCCGATGACCGCGGCTATCTCATTCTTGTGGATGCGACGAGCGGCTCCCGGACCATTACGCTGCCGTCCATGGTGGCTGCGGCGTCGATGGAGTTCACGTTCAAGAAAATCGACAGCACGTCGAACACCGTGACAATCGCTGGCGCGAGTAGTACCGATCCGGTTGAAGACACCCTACAGCTTGTTCTCCGGCGGACGCTCGAGTCTGTGACGCTGACGTCTGCCGGGTCGTCGTGGCTGATCAAAAGCGATACGCTCGGTCGTCGTCAGTTCGGAATCGCCAAGGCATACGCTCGGCTCACCTACTCGGGAGGAACGCCAAGTGCTGGTGATAGCGACAACGTTAGCTCGGTGACGGATCAGCAGGTCGGCGAAGCGCGCTTGAACCTTGCAATCGCCTTCGCTGCGAACACCTATGCGACGATTGTTGGCTCCCTGAATACGGGAAACCGATCGAGCGGCGGAAACGTGAGTTCGTCGGTTGCGCAGATCTTCACCGTTGCGGATACGAGCGGTGCGCTGACCGACGGCAACTCTACGGCGGCGCTATTCGGGGCTCAGTAGCTGATGAAGGTCATCGTCTACACGCGTCACGGCGATGCCGGCGTCAGCATCTGCACGCCGACGCCGGAAATCATCGCGGCCATGGCGCACGGATCGTATTTCGGCAAGCGACCACGCGGCTTCCTCGACGAGCAGGTCGAACGGAATATCGCGAACGGTATTCGGTCCGACGTCGCGCGCCGGTTCGTTCATGCGCTCGAGTTCGGCGGCTGTACGACGGCCGAGGCGCTGGAGATCATCCGGGACCGAGACTGCGGGCCACACGGCACCGCAATCGAGCTATGGGACGCAGCAGACGTGCCGGCTGACCGCTGGTTTCGGAACGCCTGGCGCCGTAGCGCGAACGGCGGGCCNATCTCAGTAGACCTGCGGAAGGCGAGGCCGATTCAGCTTGCGCATATCAAGTCGGCGTTGGCGATTGAGACGAAGCGACGCGACAGCGATGACGACCTTTGGAGTGCGCCGCTGGTCGTTGATCTCGCGCCACTGGTTGAGAAAATAAAAGGCGCGCAGGACGCGGATGCCCTGCGCGCGATTTGGCCGTCAGAATTGAGAGTAGCTTAGTTCTTGATGCTCGCGGCCGTCGATGCGACGGCATCAGCGATGAATGCGCCGGCCACCTTGATGAACGGCCAAGCGAGAGCTGCGGCGGCGATCGCCACCAACCAGATGTGAGCTTCCTGCATATCAATGCCCCTACCACGCTTGGTGCCGGGAGGTTGAAATCCAGCGACGTAGGAAGCTGGCCCCCAATATTGCCGCCACGCTGGGAGCGACCCAGCGCTGCTACTAACGGTTATTCTTGGAGCCTCCCGGCATGAGCGGGCTTTCCTACGTCGCCTTCGGTCGTGAGCCCAGATTTCAAGCCAGGCGCACAATCAAAAAGCCTAGCCGTGTAGTTGGTCGGAGTAAAGCGCTGTTCTCGGCCCTCCTAGAGGCTCATCGCGGTTCTCCGGGCTGGGATGACCAGCAGATCAGGCGGCCCGCGACCTCGATATGCGCCGCCCCACCGTCTGGTCGATGATGCACCGCATCCGCAGCGCCATGGAGGGTGACGGCAAGCTGCTAAGTGGGCTTGTCGAGATTGCTGGGAACCGACCGGAAACGAGCGCTTCAAGGGGTGACATTTGAAGTTGCGCGCGGTGCCATTTGAAATTGCGCGCTACATCAAGCATCGCACGTTCAAGTGTGCCTGAAGGCCTGCGCGCACAGACACATGCGCACTGACATATGCGCTTGTCGTCTCGTGAAGACCGGGGCTATGGATTCCGGGCTCGCGAGCTTTGCTCGCGCCCCGGAATGACGGCTGAATACTGGAATGCGCCGCCATTATTTCGGAATTGAGGGTTGGTTGCTTTCATTGCCGTGTATCTCACCCCCGCAGGAACAGCCGATACGCGTCGTTGCCGGTCTCGTCCTCGTATGGATAGCCGAGCGCGGTGAGCCGCTCGAAGAAGCGGGCGCGGTCGGAGTCCGGCACCTGCAGCCCGACCAGCACGCGGCCGTAGTCGGCGCCGTGGTTGCGGTAGTGGAACAGGGTGATGTTCCAGTCGGTGCCGACGCCGTCGAGGAAACGCAGCAGCGCGCCGGGGCGCTCGGGGAATTCGCAACGCAGCACCAATTCGTCGGTGAGCGCGGCGGCGCGGCCGCCGACCATGTAGCGCACATGCAGCTTGGCGGTCTCGTCGGCGCTGAGGTCGATCACGCCATACCCGAGACGCTCCAGTTCGCCGACGATCTCGCGCTTCTCGTGCTTGGCGTCGCGCAGCTGCAGGCCGACGAACACATGCGCCTTGCTGCCTGCCGCATAGCGGTAGTTGAACTCGGTGACGGTGCGGCTGCCGAGGGTGTGGATGAAGCGGCGATAGCTGCCGACCTCTTCCGGGATCGTCACCGCCAGTAGCAATTCGCGCTCCTCGCCGACCTCGGCGCGCTCAGCGACATGGCGCAGGCGGTCGAAGTTCATGTTGGCGCCGCTTGAGATCGCCACCAGCGCGCCGTGCGGGGTTCCGTTTCGCAGCGCGTAGCTCTTCAGCCCGGCGAGCGACAGCGCGCCGGCGGGCTCGGCGAGGATGCGCATGTCCTCGAAGATGTCCTTGATGGCCGCGCACATCGCGTCGGTATCGGCCAGGATCACCTCGTCGAGCAGGTCGCGGCAGAGCGGATAGGTCTGCTCGCCCGCCTGCCGCACGGCGACGCCGTCGGCGAACAGGCCCACGCGGTCAAGCACCACGCGGTTGCCGGCATCGATCGCCGCCTTCATCGAGGCGGCGTCCACCGGCTCGACGCCGATCACCTTGGTCTCAGGTCGCAGGAACTTGACATAGGAGGCGATGCCCGCGGCAAGGCCGCCGCCGCCGATGGGCACGAAGATCGCCTCGATCGGGTTCGGATGCTGGTGCAGGATCTCCACGGCGATGGTGCCTTGGCCGGCGATCACGTCGGCGTCGTCGTAAGGATGCACGAAGGTCAGCCCGCGTGCGGCCTCGAGCGTGCGCGCATGCGCGTAGGCCTCGTCGAAGGTATCGCCGTGCAGCACCACCTCGCCGCCGAAGTGGCGCACCGCATCGACCTTGATCGAGGGCGTCGTCACCGGCATGACCACGATCGCCTGGATGCCGAGCGTTTGCGCGGACAGTGCCACGCCTTGCGCGTGGTTGCCGGCGGAGGCGCAGATCACGCCAGCCGCGCGCGCGGCCTCGGCGAGCTGAGCGATGCGGTTATAGGCGCCACGGATTTTGAACGAGAAGATCGGCTGCAGGTCCTCGCGCTTCAGCAGCACCGGCGCGCCGATGCGCTCGGAAAGGCGCACCATCGGGTCGAGCGGCGTGCGGACGGCGACGTCGTAGACGCGGGCGTTGAGGATGCGGCGAACGGTGTCGGTCATGCGAGGGTCCGTGGTACGGCAGGCGGATCAGCGACGCCCTTATGGCGCGCCGCGCGATGGACAGCCAGCGCCCGCAGCGCGGCCCAGATCAGCCGATACGGCTTCCGGGCGGGCAAGTCCGCGGCGATTTTGACCGGTCACGCGAATGTCAATTTGCCATGGTTGGCCATATATTAACGGGTGTCACACGGGGTGGCGGATTCGCGGCTGTCCGGTGCTGGGATGATCGGGCGGGTGCTGGCCATGCTGCCGGCACGGGGTTGGAACGAGCGTTTGACGTGATTTTCAGAGGATGACCGTGCAGACGACGCTGCTCGGAGTGGCCATCGCCTTTATCCTGGCGCTGCTGGCAGCGCTGATCGGCCCGTATTTCATCGATTGGAACCAGTTCCGGCCGCAGTTCGAGCGCGAGGCGGCGCGGGTGATCGGCATGCCGGTGCGGGTCGATGGCGCGATCGACGCGCGTTTGCTGCCGACGCCGTCGTTGCGGCTGCGCAACGTCGCCATCGGCGCCCGCTTCGACCCGAGCAACGCCAGTGTCGAGAACCTCGACGTCGAATTCAGCCTCGGCGAGCTGTTGCGCGGCGCATGGCGCGCCAACGAGCTGACGCTGAATGGCCTCGTGGTCGAACTCGGGCTCGACCGGCAGGGTCGGCTGGCGCTGCCCGCCGCGGCCTCGGCGGCCGCCGGCGGCTTCAACCTCGGCGCGCTGACCGTGGATCGCTTCAACGTCACTGGCGCTGCGAGCCTCAATGATGCCGCGAGCCACACCTCGCTGCGGCTCGACAACATCGTCTTCACCGGCGAGGTGCGGGCGCTCGCCAGCGCGCTGCGTGGCGAGGGCGCAGTGTCGGTGAGTGGCACGCGCTATCCGTTCCGCCTTGCCACCGGTCGCGCCGCCGATGGCAATGGCCACCGCCTGCGCATCAACCTCGATCCGGCCGCGCGCCGGTTTGCTGCCGATCTCGACGGTGTCGTCGCGGTCGAGGACGGGCGACCGCGTTTTGACGGCGCGCTGACGCTGTCGCGACCGGATTCGGCCAAGGGCGCGGCCGCCGGTCTCGCCGACAGTCCCTGGCGGATCGGTGGCAAGCTGAAGCTCGATCCGGCATCGGCGACGTTCGAGCAGGTCGAGGCGGTGTTCGGCCCCGACGACACCGGGCTGAAGTTCACCGGCGCGGGCGATGCCCACTTCGGCACCGAGCCGCGTTTACGCGGCGATCTCAGCGCGCGGCAGCTCGACGTCGATCGCTTTCTCACGCAAGGCATGCCGCAGACGGCCCAGGGCGGAGCAGCGCCTGCGCCAGTCGAGGCGGTGGCAGGCTTGCGCGCGCTGATCGCGGCCGTGCCGCGCATGCCGATCGCCACTGAACTCGGCGTCGACATCGAGATGCTGAACGTCGGCGCGCGGCCGGTGCAGAACCTCGTGCTGGACCTGAAGGCAGACGCCCAGCAATGGCGGATCGACCGGTTCGACCTGCGCGCGCCAGGCGGGGCGCGCATCGCGCTCGCGGGCCGCCTCGCCGAGCCCGGCGACAGGGCACAATTCGCGGGCAGCCTCAATCTCGAAGCCAGCGATCCGGAAGGCTTCGCGCTATGGCTGCAGGGCCAGGCCGATACCGCATATCGCAGCGCGAAGCCGCTGAAGGCGCGCGGCGAGATCGCGATCGCGCGCGATCGCGTCGGCATCGAGGCGCTGCAGGCTGATCTCGACGGCAAGCCGGTCTCGGGCCGGTTCGCGCTCATCGCCTATGACGGCGGCAGCACCCGCGTCGAGGCGGCGTTAAAGGCCGAGCGGCTCGATTTCGACGCGACGGCGGCTTTCGCCAGAGCAACGGGCAGCGCACTGAAGAACTGGCCGAATGCGGCGCTGCTCGCGCTCGACGTCGCGCAGCTCGATCTCGGCAATCAGACGCTGAAGCCGGTGGCGGCGCAGGTGGTGTTCGATCCGAAGACGGTGAAGCTCGAGCGATTGCGGATCGGTGATGCCGATGGTGTTGCCGTCGACGGCAGCGGCGCGTTCGATCGCAGCGCCGCCACTGGACGGCTGTCGCTCAGTGCGACGGCTGCGAGCCTCGATCCGCTCTCCCGGCTGGTCAGTCCGATCGCGCCGGCGTTGGCCCGCCGCATCGCCGCCATTCCCGCAGGCCCAGGCAACGTATCGCTCGGGCTGACGCTGGAGACAGCCAAGCCGGAGCGCGATCGCGTCGCGCTGAAGAGCGTACTCGACATTCGCACGCCGCAGATCAAGGGCGCGCTGACGGCGGCGCTGTCTCCGCCGGTGGCGAGCTTGCGCGATGCCGACATCGGTGCGCTGAAGACGAACGAGGTGGCGCTCAACGCCAAGCTTGATGCGCAAAGTGGCCCAACGCTGCTGACGCTGCTCGGTCTCGATGGCGTATTGGCCTCAGACGGCGGGCCCGCACAGCTCGATGCGTCCGCCTCCGGCGTCTGGAATGCACCGATCAAGGTGAAGGCGAAGCTCGCCGGCGGTGGCCTTGATGCCGAGATCGACGGCACCGCCGAACCGGCAAAGGCGGAGCGCGCGGCAAACCTGGCCGTGACGATCCGCAACGCCAACGTGGCGCCGCTGGTCGGCATTGCCGATCCCGTAGGCGCACCGCTTGCGGTGACACTGACCGCGCGCGCGGCGCTCGCAGGCGAGAAACTTTCGCTCGACGGGCTCGACGCGACAGTGGGGGGCGCACGCGTGCGCGGCAAACTGAACGTGACCCTTGGCGATACGTTCGGCATCGATGGCGACGTGGGTGCCGATAGTCTCGATCTGTCGCAGGCTTTTGCTGCCGCGCTCGGCGCGGCGGGACGCGGCGGCTCGGATCCGCTCGGGCGCGGGCTCGCGGCCGGTTGGCGCGGTCGCGTCGTGCTCTCGGCGCTGCGCGCTCATCTCTTCGGCGGCGAGATCCGTCCGTTCAATGCCGTGCTGCGCAACGATGGAACGGCGCTGACGCTCGAAGGGGTGAATGGCGGTCTCGGCGGCGGCCAGATCGAAGGCAGCGTGTCCGCGCGCAAGGCTGAGGACGGCGTCAGCCTGACGGCGCGCGTGCGTGGCACCGGCATCGATGGCGCGGCGCTGCATCACCGGGGGCTGGCGATGCCGCAAGCGCGCGTCTCGCTACAGGCCGCGGTGAGCGGGCAGGGCCGCAGTGCGTCCGGGCTGCTCGGCTCGCTCAGCGGCAACGGGGCGGTCACGCTGGCGCAGGCGCGGCTGCCGGGGCTCGATCCGACCGCCTTCGAGGCCGCCACCCGCGCCAGCGATGCCGGCACGGCGCGCGATGACGCCAAGCTCGCCGCAGTGGTCGCGCCGGCGCTTGCGGCGGGAGCGCTTAACGTCGCGTCGGCGGACATCCAGTTTACCGTTCGAGATGGGCAGCTGCGCGTCAGCCCGACGATGCTGACCGGCGAAGGCGCGCGGCTCAACCTCTCCGGCGGTTACGATATCAACGCCGACCAGTTCGATTTGCGCGCGGCGCTGGCATCGACGGCAACCGATCCGGCCGCGGTCGGGCGTCCGGAAATCCTGGTGCTGCTGTTCGGTTCGCCGGACAAGCCGGACCGCACGGTCGATGTCGCGGCGCTGTCGTCGTGGCTGGCCTTGCGCGCGATCGAGCGTGAGACCAAGCGGCTCGAACAGATCGAGCGCACCAATCCGCTCCTGAATCCGCCGAAGCCCGATGAAGCGCCTGCGCCGCCTGCGGCAC
Source organism: Afipia sp. P52-10 (assembly GCF_000516555.1). Taxonomy (NCBI): domain Bacteria; kingdom Pseudomonadati; phylum Pseudomonadota; class Alphaproteobacteria; order Hyphomicrobiales; family Nitrobacteraceae; genus Afipia; species Afipia sp. P52-10. The sequence continues at coordinate 7,470 of NZ_AZSJ01000002.1, forward strand.
CCACACCCGCGCCTGCGCCACACGCTGCCGTGCCGCCGGCCGCTGGGCCGTCAGCGCCGGCTCCGCAGACGGTGCCGCTGCCACGTCCGGCTCCGCCGCAGGCTGCATCGTCGCCGCCGCCGCAGGAGCCCGCAACAGGGGTACCGCCGTTGCCGCCGCCGGTGGAGGTGAAGCCTGCGCCGGGTGCGCGCGCGCCGCAGCGGCAGAGCAGCCCGCTGGTGATTACGCCGGCGCCACGGCGTCCGGCCTCGTCTGGGTTTTAAAAGTGACTGACTGTGAGGCGTGGCAAGTGCCGCGCCGAAGCGATGATCCGCTAATGTGTGGCGCATCGTTTTCGAGGCGCGTCCTCGGCTTCGAGTCGCGTATTGCGACGTCCCAATGGCAGGGGGCTGGATCGCAACCGTTGGAAATTCACGCAGCCGGCGTGAACTTGGCCGCGAGCAATTCGGGTAGAGGGAGAGGGATCGACGGGATTCGATCCCTCTCCCCGTTTGTGGCTTCGATGGGGGAGAGGGCCGCTGTCGCGCATGCGCGCGAAGCAAGGATCGAATTTGCGTGATCGAACGACGTGGGTCGGATTGCGGTCCGCCGCGCCTCAATCCGGCGTGACCGACGCGTGCATGCCCTGCCGCTCGCCGATCATCACCGCGCTGATGGCGCGGACCCGGAAGTAATCGAGCACGAACAGCCGCACCGCCGACGACAGGTTGTTGGTCTTACGATGCGCGTCGATGATCTCGATCAAAGCCGAGAGCGTGATGCCGCGGCGGATCGCGATGTCCTTGAGGCCGGTCCAGAACGCGTCCTCGAGGCTGACGCTGGTCTTGTGCTTGCGCACCACCACCGAGCGCTTGACGACGGCGAACTCTTTCGCCGGGACGGGGTGAACGGTGTCGATCGTGTCATGGTCGAGCATAGGCATCTCCCTGCGCGATGGCCATCAATGGCCCAATCGCTTTTGATGCAAGAAGACTACGGAGATGCCGTTTTTCCCGCTATTCGGGTAACACCCTACGCATTAATCGGTATGCCGCGCCGCGGTCGGCGGTGCGCGCGTGTGGTTCGCAAGCACCCGAGCAACTCAAAACGTCCGGGTTTGTCGTATCTGAATGCCGTTCCTGAATATGCCGCGACGAGATGCGAGGTTTTGATGTCGGCACGGAGCGCGATGGTTGGATGAGTCAGCATCGCGCTCTGACTGACTGTTTGAGCATGAATTCGGGGTGAGCCCGAGGATGGTCTCCGAAAATGCTTTACGTCCTTTCGGATCGCGCGTCGGCTTGACGGCTGTTGCGCCTACAGGGTTGCGCCAGCGTCGGGTGCACGCACGCCGCCGCTCATCGCGCGGCTGCGGAAGTATTCGAGCACATAGAGACGGATCGCCGACGACAGATTGCCTTGACGGCGGCCCTTGTCGATTTCGCTGACGAGATCGGACAAGGTCATGTCGCGCGTGGAGGAAATCTCCTTCATGCCGTTCCAGAACGCTTCCTCCAGGCTGACGCTAGTCTTGTGACCGGCAACGACGATCGACCGCTTCACCACAGGAGATTTCATGCTGGATCATCCTCATCGAGACGATGCTGATCGAGCATCGTGTTGAGTTTACGCTCGCGGTCCTGGGTCTGCTGCCGTTCGGCCTTGGTCTGGCCGAAGCGGGCGCGTTGCGCATCGGCGTCCTTCGCCGCCTGCTCGCGCGCCACCCGTTTTCTGAAACGTTTCAGATTGACAATCTCGCCCATCGCCTTCGCCTGATCGCCGCGCAATGTTTCGGGATTAGCAAACAACGGGCTGATGCGCGAAACGCGCCATTGTCGAGCGCTCGATCAATACCCGTCACGAAGTCCGCAGCCCCGAACATTCGCCCGCGTCCCGCCTGACGCACTGGTTAATCAAACCGGCGGTAATTTAATCAGTAACACGAGCTGTCCCGCGTCTGCCAGCGGGCGGACTAAACATTTCGAACAATAACTTGCGAGCGACTTTCCGAAAACCGATAGGCGCCTTCGGGCTACCCCGGACGGGTCATTTTCTCAGGTTTCACCAGCCGGTCGAATTCCGCAGCAGTGACGAACCCAAGCCGAACGGCTTCTTCACGCAGAGTGGTTCCGCGTGCATGCGCGGTCTTGGCGACCTTGGCTGCGTTGTCGTAGCCGATCTTCGGCGCGAGCGCGGTCACCAGCATCAACGAGCGTTGCATCAACTCGTCGATCCGCTTGGCATCGGCCTTGATGCCCACCACGCAATGGTCGGTGAACGACGTTGCGGCGTCCGCAAGCAGGCGGATCGACTGCAGCATGCAGTGCGCCAGCACCGGCTTGTACACGTTCAGCTCGAAATGACCCTGGCTTGCAGCCACCGTCACGGTGGTCTGGTTGCCGAACACCTGGCAGCAGGCCATTGTCAGCGCTTCACACTGAGTAGGATTAACCTTACCTGGCATGATCGAAGAGCCCGGCTCGTTCTCGGGCAGGATCAGTTCGCCGAGCCCGGAGCGTGGGCCGGAGCCGAGCAGGCGGATGTCGTTGGCGATCTTGAACAGGCCCGTTGCCAGCGCATTCAGCGCGCCATGTGCGAAGGCGTAGGCATCATGCGCGGCGAGCGCCTCGAACTTGTTTGGCGCGGAGGTGAACGGCAGTCCGGTGATGGCGGCGACGCGCTTCGCAAACAGCGCAGCAAAACGCGGCGATGCGTTCAGTCCGGTGCCGACCGCGGTGCCGCCTTGCGCCAGCGGCGTCAAGCTCTTGAGCGTCTCCTTGATGCGCGCGATGCCATTCTCAATCTGTGCAGCGTAGCCAGAGAACTCCTGGCCGAGGGTCAGCGGGGTCGCGTCCTGGGTGTGGGTGCGGCCAATCTTGACGATGCCGGCGAAAGCCTTCTGCTTGCGCACCAACTCCTTGTGCAGCCGCGTCAGCGCCGGCAGCAGCCGCTGCACGATCTCCTCGACGGCGGCGATGTGCATCGCGGTCGGGAAGCTGTCGTTCGACGACTGGCTCATATTGACGTGATCGTTGGGGTGCACCGGGCTCTTCGAGCCCATCTTGCCGCCGAGCAATTCGATCGCGCGGTTGGAGATCACCTCGTTCAGGTTCATGTTCGATTGGGTGCCGGACCCGGTCTGCCACACCACCAGCGGGAAGTTGCCGTCGAGCTTGCCGTCGATCACCTCGCGCGCGGCGCGGGCGATCGCGCTGGCGCGGCGGCGGTCGAGCAGGCCGAGCTTGTGGTTGGTCTCGGCGGCGGCGAGCTTGACGATCGCCAGCGCGCGGACGACCGGCTCGGGCATGCGCTCGGTGCCGATACGGAAGTTCTGCCGCGAGCGCTGGGTCTGCGCCCCCCAATAGCGGTCGGCGGGAACCTCGATCGGTCCAAAGGTGTCGGTCTCCACTCGCACCTTGCGAGCGGATGCGGCCTTCGCGCGTGCTGCCATGATGATCGTCCTTCACCCCGTGCGTTCAACCTTGCGGCCGCGCGCAGGCGCAGCCGGCCGCTATCTACGCAATTTCATCGCGGGAGGGGAGCGCCATCCGCCGTACACTGCGGCAGTTTGGATAGCTTCTTGTGGCAAACTATTTTTTGCGGAAGCGGTCGAGCCGCACCACTTCGGCGCCACCCTCGCTGGGTTTGGTCTCGCTCTCGCCAGGCGCGTCGTCCTTGGCGGTTTCCACCGCGGGAGCAGCGGCTGGCGCCGGCACGTCCTCGGCCGGGGCAACGGCTGCGATGTCGGTGGTGTCGAACTGCAGGCCGAACTGCACCGAAGGGTCGAGGAAGCTCTTGATCGCGTTGAACGGCACCACCAGCCGCTCCGGCACGCCGCCGAACGACAGGCCGACCTCGAAGCGATCATCGGTGACGACCAGATCCCAGAACTGATGCTGCAGGATCACCGTCATCTCCTGCGGATACTGCGCCATCAGCCGCGGCGACAGCTTTACGCCGTCGGCCTGGGTCAGGAAGGTGATGTAGAAGTGATGATCGCCGGGTAGGCCCCGCTTGGCCGCGTCCGCCATCACCCGCTTCAGCACGCCGCGCATCGCTTCGCGTGCCAGAACGTCGTAGCGGATATGATCGGTCGAACTCATATCGGGTTCCGTTGCAGGCTGTGGCATCGCCGGATGCTGGCAGGACGGCTGCAGCTGGCGACTCGTGTTGGCCATATCTAGCGCTTTTTTCAGCGCGGTGAATATCGCTTCCCGGCGGCAGCGATGCAAGTTTCCACGTCGGCCACCGCAGCTCACCGCGTGGGCGCCGAATGAAGGAAAGTGGAGGCTTCTGTTGCCAGGTGCCTCCGAACCCCGCCTAACGGAGCTTAACCCGTTAGGACTTTAGAGTGGTCTTTCAAACTGCTTACGCAGCCTGAGCAACCGGAGCATAGTTGTCGTTTGCAACTAGTGCTGTAGCCCGATAACGGCGGAACAATACCGGGAAAAAGCGAGCCCTTTACGCCCTCGTCGATCCTGTTTCGCCCCCGCCGAAGCCCGCCATCGGAACCGGCAGTGGGCTTGGGTGGAGGCGCCGGGTGCTGCCCCCGGGTCCGAATGGTTTATTACGACAGCCATTTATTTCCATAGCCGGCGAACCGGCAGGGTTAATATAGGCGGCTCCGCGGACGGAAAAAAGCCCTGCATTCTGCGGGAATTTCAAGGAATTGGTCGGGTGCCGCAGCCGTGCCTGGCGTTTTGGCGGGTCTTGGTTTCTGCTATCTCCGGGTGAATGGGAACAATCCGCCTCAAACAAAGGCAGCTTAGGGAGTTCAAGCGATGCCAACCCGCCGTCAGGTCGCAGCCGGTCTCGCCGCCGTTCTCACTGCGCGACCGGGGGCGGCTGCGTTCGCAGAGACTTTCCCGACCCGGCCGGTCCGGCTGATCGTGCCCTATGCGGCGGGCGGCGGCACCGATGCGATCGCGCGGGTGGTGGCGCAGGCGATGGGCGAAAAGCTCGGCCAGACGGTGGTGATCGAGAACGTCGCCACGGGCGCCGGCAATGTCGCCACCGCGACGGTGGCGGCAGCCGCCCCCGACGGCTACACCATGCTGATGGCCAACCAAGGCCCGATCGCCGTCAATCCGCACATCATGAAAACGGTCAGTGTCGACACGCTGACGGCATTCGATCCAGTGACGCAGGTGGCGGAAACGCCGCTGGTGGTGATCGTCCACGAAACCTCGCGCTACAAGACTTTCGCCGATCTGGTCGCGGCGCTGAAGCAGAATCCGGACAAGCTCACCTACGGCTCGGCGGGCAACGGCTCGGCCAGCCATCTGGCGACGCTCTTGCTCGGGCACGTGGCGAAGGTCGAGGCGGTGCATGTGCCCTATCGCGGCGCGGGTCCGGCGATCAGCGACGTGCTCGGCGGCCAGACCGATTTCATGATCACCACGCTGCCTTCGGTGCTGGGGCTGGTTGAATCCGGCAAGATGCGGGCGCTGGCGGTGACCACCAAGGAGCGCGCCGCCAATCTGAAGGATGTACCGACCATCGCCGAGAGCGGCTTCCCGGACTACGAGATCAACGCCTGGTACGGCTTCATCGTGCCAGCGGGCACGCCCCGGCCGATCATCGCGCTGCTGCGCGGCGCGGTGGTCGATGCGTTTGCCACGCCAGCGGTGCGCGACCGGCTCGACAAGGATGGCGCGAAGGCGATCGGCAGCACGCCGGAGGCCTTCGGCGCGTTCATCAAGGCCGAGCACGCGCGCTGGAAGACGATTGCAGCCGCCGCGAATATCCAGATCAATTAGGGTGAGAATCCATTAGCGAACCGCTCTTTGCCTCTCCCCGCGCTGGGGAGAGAGTCCGTTATCGCATGGATCGCTTCAGCCCAAGCGATCATGCTCCCGTCTGCGCGTGGGCCTTCGCGGCCCTCGCGCCAAGCTCCAGCAGCAGCAGCGCCGCGACGCAGCAGGCGAGGCTGCCGAGCACGAGCGGCGCTGGGCCGCCGTCGTAAGCATGGCCGATGCTGCCGGCGATCACCGCGGAGATGAAGGTCGTGCTGGCGCCGTAGAGCGACGACGCTGTTCCGGCGATTGCGCCATGCGGCGCCATCGCGATCGCGGTGAAGTTCGCCGAGTTCATCAGCAGCAGCGAGTTGAGCACGAAGAAGGTCGCCATGAAGGCGGCGAACGACAGCGTGCCCCAGAGCACGAGGCCGCCTGCCAGCAGAACGGCGACGGCGCATGCGGCGAGCGAGGCGCGGGCGATCATCATCAGGCCAAAGCGGGCGACGATGCGTGAGTTGTAGAACGCCGCCAGCCCCATCGTCACGGCGATCGCGCTGAAGGCATAGGTGAAGTGGTGGCCGAGCCCGTAATGCTCGCCGATCACCTGCGGCGAGGAGACGAGAAACGCCAGCAGGCAGCCCTGACAGATGCCGGCAGCGAGCGTCGTGATCGCGCTTTGCGGGTTGGTGAAGAAGGTGCGGCAGCTGTCGACGAGCTGATTTGCGGAGAGCGGGCGCCGTTGTTCGGCCGGTTGCGTCTCGGGCAATCGCGCCCAGCCCCAGATCAAGACCACGAGGCCGTGCACGAACAACACGGCAAACAGCACCTGCCAGTTGCTCGCGCTCAGGATGATCTGCCCGATGGTCGGCGCGACGACCGGAGCGATGAACAGCACCATCATCACCAGCGACATGATGCGCGCCATCTGCGGTCCGATATAGCAATCGCGCACGGTCGAGACGCTGATGATGCGCGGCGTGGCGGAGCAGAGGCCCTGTGCGAGGCGGGCGACGAGCAGCAGCTCGAAACTCGGCGCGACGATGCAGGCGAGGGTGGCGACCGCGTAGCCTGCAAGCCCGATCGACAGCATGGCGCGCCGGCCGTAGCGGTCCGCGAGCGGCCCGATCAGGAGCTGGCCGGCGGAGAAGCCGACCATGAAGATGGTCAGCACCATCTGCTGCCGGTTCGGATCGCTCATGGCGAACACCTGAGCGATCTGCGGGAGCGCCGCCAGCATGATCGAGATCGCGAGCGAGTTGATCGCCATCGCCGCCGACGAGAAGACGACGAATTCCGTCAGTCCCATCGGCTGATGCCGACTGGACGCCTCCTGAGCAACCGCCGACATCCGCGCCTCCCGGTGATCGTTTCGTCCAGCGTCATGAAAGGTGACGGACGTGTCAAGTTTTGATCCGCAGATGCCCGATGTGACGAGGTAAGGAGAGGACAGGCGGGGGCGCTGTCGCCTCATCTAATGCCTCGCAAGCGGCAGGTACCTTCTCCTCCGAACGATGCTGAGCGTGCGGCACACTCGACGGCGGGAGCAGCAGAACGCAGAAGCCCAGAGCGCCAAAATCCTGCAATGGCTCCTGCCAGCAGTCTTATGTCCTGAGCCGCGACTGCGACCAGGCCGCTGGGATCGCGGATGCCGAGGACACGCGTTGGTTGATTCGCGTAACGAATTTGACTCAAATCTATGACGCAGTTGGCATAGGCGGTTGACGCTCTTGAAGGGCTAAAATCGGGTTCGGACCTTGCGTTAAGACGTTGTGAAACGTAACACGCTAGGGTTGCGTATCGTCTCTCGATCCCCCGCCGCGTTCCTCATAGATCGGCCCGATCATGCCCCGACGCCCGCCTCCCGCCGCATCGTCAGATCCGCTTGCGCCAAAGCCCGCGCGGCGAAGGACCCCGGTAGCCAAACGCTCGACACCTGCCGATGTTGCGATGCCAATCGAAAGCATTGCGGACAGCGCCGCTTGCATGCCCGCTGATGTTACCGCCGCTATGGCGCCCGCGCCGAAGCCTACGCGGCGTCCGCGCAAACGCGTCCTGACGCCGAGGGTGCCCAAGACCAGCCTGGCGTCGTCCCGACCTGTGTCCACCAAACCTGTATCCGCTGAGCCTGCATTCCCCCAGCCTGCATTCGCCAAGTCTGCATTTCCCGAGTCTGCATTTCCGGAGTCTGCATTCCCCGAGTCTGCGGCGTCCGCGTCTACCTCGGCCGAGCCGGCCTCGATCGAGCCCGTATCGCCCGCGCCTCCGTTGCCCGAGCCGGTGTCGTTTCAGCCGTCCCTGTCCGGGCCGATCCTGCCTGAGCCAGCGCCGGAGGTGACGCCGCAGGCGCCGATCCAGCGAACGGCCGAAAGTTTGCCGCCGGCCGAGCTGTTGCGGGTCGAGCTGCCGTCAATGGCGACCGCCTCGGCAGCGCCGGAGCCTGCTGTCGTTTCTCCGCCTGCGACGATCAACCTGCCGCCGCTCCGGACCGAATTTGCCGACATGCTCGCGGATTTGCGCACGACCGCGCTGCGGCTTTGGCAGTGGGTGCGGACGGTGGCGGCGCCGGTCGCCGTCGCGGTCATGGCCATGGCCGCGCTTGTTGCGATGCTGGCGGTGCTTGCACTGCTGCGGGCGGTCGGCCAGGTGCCGCATGGATTTGAGACGCACATCCGCCCGGTGCTGCAAAGCGTTGCGGCATGGGTCGGGGGCGGCTTCGCGCGTGGTTTCGTCGTGCTGCGGGCAGGCGTGGCCACGGCGAATGCGGCCGTGTCGATGGTGGCTGCTCCGCTGGTCAAGCCGATATTCGTCGCAGGGCGCATCGCCGCGGTGGTCCTGCCTGCCGCCGCGCTGTGCGCTGCCGTGGGCCTGACGCCGGTCAGCTTCGGCGTGCGGACCACGGAAGAGAGCGTCACGATTCCCGTTGCGCGTGCGGTAGCACCTGCGCCCGCGTCAGCGCCGCTCGGTATCGTGGCGGCGTCGGCTATGGTTCCGAGCAACGTGAAGATGGTGACCCCGCCGCCGATGGCTGCGGTCTGCGAGGAGCAGACCTGGCCCTATGTCACCGAGCGTTGCCTCGCCACCCGCAACGGCCTCATCGACCTGCCGGTGGACCCGGAGATCAGCGCGATGAACGCCACGCGCAACGCCATGGCAAGCACCGCGATGACAAGCGACGACGCGAGCGCCAAGCCGGTCGCCTCCGTCAAACCCAAGGTGAAGCGCAAGGTGCGGGAGCGCCGCCGTCGCCGCTAGCGGTAGGGATGCCGGTCGTGCCGCAGCTGCTTTGGGCGAAGGCCGCATGCAGAAGCGCCTTCGACGATTTATGCCGCGCAGTCTTTTGATTCCGGCATGCGCAGACCGTTGCCGCAGCGGGCTGCGCATGATGGAATCAAAGCACGACGGCGGCTTCGGCAAGCAGGGGTAATCGCATGATGGCGCGGATGCCTGCATCGCGGCGGCGGCCTATCGCCCATCACATCGTGCCGTATCTGTTCATCGCGGCCGTGATCCTGCTCTGCATTGCCGGCTTCGCGTTCCACAACTGGCTCAATCCCACGCCACCGGCGACGATCGCCGGCAAGGCGTGGGTGATCGACGGCGATACGGTGAGCATCACCAATACGCACATCCGCCTCGAGGGGATCGACGCGCCGGAGTCCGATCAGACCTGCCTCGATGCCGCGGGCAAGAACTGGCCCTGCGGGCAGAACGCCACGCGCGCCCTGCGGCGGCTGATTGCGGGCCGCGAACTGAGCTGCGCGGAACGGTCGAAAGACCGCTATGGTCGGCTGCTCGCCGTCTGCCGCCTGCCGGACGGCGTGGAGATCAATGCCTGGATGGTGCGCGAGGGCTGGGCGCTCGCCTCCGGCTTCGTCAAATTGTACGAGGCGGAGGAGACGGAAGCGACGGCCGCCAAGCGCGGCATCTGGGCCGGGACGTTCACAAAGCCCTGGCATTGGCGCGATCAGCACCCGCGCCAATGGGGCGGCAAGAAGACGGATGACTAAATGGTCCGGTTAGCCCGGAGCATTGTCAGACCTGAGACCGCCGAAACGAAAATGGAGCGCGATGACGTGTCGGCCATCGCGCTCCATGTTCGTTCGGTGTTGCGTGTTACATCAGTTCGCTGCGGCTTTCGGCGGCGCCGGCACGTCCGCATGCACGGTGATGCCGCGCAGAGTGTTGAACGCGGCGGCGAGCGCCTTGTCGTCCTTCTCGTCCGGCGGCACGTAGGACTGCGAGCCCATCTGCTCGGTGCCGTCCGCCGACAGCAGGTGTCCGCGCATCGAGGCTTCGCCCTTGATCTCGGCGGTGTTCTTCAGTGCGTCCGGCACGTCCTGCAGGATCTCGATATCCGGCACGATGCCCTTGGCCTGGATCGAGACGCCGGACGGCGTGTAGTAGCGCGCAGTGGTCAGCGCCAGCGCACCCTTGTCATGGCCGAGCGGGATGATCGTCTGCACCGAGCCCTTACCGAACGAGCGGGTGCCGATCAGCGTCGCGCGCTTGTGGTCGTGCAGCGCGCCGGCGACGATCTCCGCCGCTGACGCCGAGCCGCCGTTGATCAGGACGACGAGCTTCTTGCCCTTGGTGAGATCGCCGCCGCGGGCGACGAAGCGCTGCGTCTCCTCGGGCTGGCGGCCGCGGGTCGAGACCACCTCGCCGCGGGCGAGGAAGGCGCTCGTCACCGACACCGCCTGATCGAGCAGGCCGCCCGGATTGTTGCGCAGGTCGAGCACGTAGCCCGCGAGCTTATCGGCCGGGATCTGCTTGTTGATATCGGCGATCGCCTTGCGCAGTTCGTCGGTGGTCTGCTCGGTGAACGACGTGACGCGGATGTAGCCGATGTCGCCGGTGTTGGTGTTGTAGCGCACGGCCTTGACGTGAATGATCTCGCGCTTGAGGGTGAAGTCGATCGGCTTGTCCGCCCCCTTGCGCACGACCTTCAGCTTGATCTCGGTGCCGTCGGCGCCGCGCATCTTGCTGACCGCCTGTTCCAGCGTCAGGCCCTGCACCTGCTCGTCGTCGATCATCACGATTATATCGCCGGAGAGCATGCCGGCGCGCTGGGCGGGGGTGTCGTCCATCGGCGTCACCACCTTGAGCACGCCGTCCTCCATCGTCACCTCGATGCCCAGGCCGCCGAACTCGCCGCGCGTGGTCACCTGCATGTCGCGCCAGGCCTTGTCGTTCATGTAGCGCGAATGCGGATCGAGCGAGGTGATCATGCCGTTGATCGCCCCCTCGATCATCGTGGTCTCATTGGGCTTCTCCACATAGTCGGCCTTCACGCGTTCGAACACGTCACCGAACAGATCGAGCTGCGCGTAGGTGTCCGGGGTGACGGCGGCGCGGGCAGCGGCAACCAGCGCACTGCCGGGTTGCGAGACGAGGAGGGTGAGACACGTTCCTGCTGCTGCACCAAGGAGGAAGATGGAATTCTTGCGCATGGATGGCCTTTGCTGAGGAGGTAGCCTTGCTGATCGCTGACAATCGCTATCGGATAGGGCGTGGAACTCGGCCGACGCGGACGCGGGCGTCCGGACGCGATGTTGGAAACCGAAATGCGGCGAAGTCGGGACCACGCGGGCCGTCCCGCCGATATCGCTCGAAAAGATGCATGAAACTAGCACCCCATCAGCGGACGGCGAATGATAAGGCCGTGAAGAAGGTTACAGGCCGGCAACCTTGACGGTAGGCATCCTTTGGGCACCGCGATGGCCCCCCGCAAACCCGGACGACGGCCGATCGGGTCGCACGCACATCTGGCGGAGCAACGCTCCGCCAGATAACAATCGGGCACAGGACCGCCCATTGTGACGTGCGGCCGGTTACGACGTCAGGTCGAACGGCACCGAGGTCGCGTTGCGGTTTTCCGGCATGGCGATGTGCTCTTCGCGCAGCTTGAGCCGGTGAGTGAACTCCGGTGGGAAGAGTTCGAGATAGTTCGGCACGCCGAGCGCCTTGGCCGCATGCGCCGGCCAGTCTGACGAGTACATCAGCTCGCGCGCCATCGCGATCAGGTCGATGTCGCCCTGCTGCAGCAGCGCCTCGGCCTGCTGTGGCTCGGTGATCAGCCCAGGCGCCATGGTCAGCATGCCGGTCGCCTCCTTCACCGCCTTGGCGTAGGGGACGTGGTGGCCCGGAATGCGCGGCACCGCGCGCAAGGAGGAGTCGCCGGTCAGGCCGCCGGACGAGCAGTCGATCACATCGACACCGAGCGCCTTCAGCTCCTTTGCCAGCGCGACCGTGTCGTGCAGCGTCCACAGACCGCCCTTGCCGTCGACCGAGGAGACGCGGAAGAACAGCGGCTTGTCATCCGGCCACACGGCGCGCACCGCTTCAGTAATTTCCAGCGCGAAGCGCATGCGGCCCTTCAGGTCGCCACCATAGGCGTCGTTGCGGCGGTTGATCACCGGCGAGAGGAATTGCTGGATCAGATAGCCGTGTGCACCGTGAATCTCGAGGATCTCGAAGCCGGCCTCGAGCGTACGCACGGTGGCGTCGGCGAACGCCTGCACCACGTCGTTGATGTCGTTCTGCGTCATCGCCCGCGGCAGCGGCTTGCCGGCGATCGGCGTCACGGCGCTCGCGGAAATCGACTGCCACGCCTCGCCGCCGTCAGCCTTATTGGCATCGGTCAAGGCTTCGCGGTTGAACAGCGGCCCGCGTTCGGAGGCGCGGGCACCGGAATGGCCGAGCTGCATTGCCGGCACGCCGCCGAACTCCTTCACGAAGTCGGCGATGCGGCGATACTCCGCGACCTGGTCGTCGCGATAGAGGCCGGCGCATTTGTGGGTCTTGCGGCCACGATCCTCCACTGCCGTCTCCTCGTAGAAGACGATGCCGGCGCCGCCGATCGCGTAACGGCCCATATGCACGATGTGCCAATCGGTCGGCGAGCCGTGCAGCGACTGGTACTGGCACATCGGCGAAACGACGATGCGGTTGCGCGCGGTGACGCTCTTCAAGGTGAAAGGCTGAAACAGTTTCGGCAGGGCCATGGTCGTTCCGTCGATGGCGGCGCTCCACGCAGGATGCCGCGGATGTTGTGTCGCGAGGCGGTCCCGCTTGCGCGCGGTCGCATCGCGGCCGGCTGCTCCGTCCGGCCAAGGCCAGTTATACAGAAAAAGAGTTGGCGCAAGCAGCCACTCATTCTAAACCTGCGGCGCAACGCTTTGTGCCGTTCCCTGCATTCTGCGCGCCGGAACGTTCCGGACGCAGCCGCTGCGTCGCCGGTTACGGGGCCGTGAACCGGCGATGGCAAGACGCGCGCTGCGGCCATGACAAGGCCAGTGACGCGGTCCGGAACAGGGCGGGGAAACAGTGAGGGATGATCGCTTGAATTCGACCGCCGAAACGGTGCAAGCCGCAGATCCTCCCGGCCTGTTCGATCTGTTCGTCGCCTTCGCCAAGATGTCGCTGATGGGATTCGGCGGCGTGCTGGTGTGGGCGCGACGGGCCATCGTCGAGCAGCACAAGTGGATGACGGCGGAGGAGTTCAACGAAACCTTCGCGCTGTGTCACTTTCTGCCGGGCCCCAACATCGTCAACCTGTCGGTGGTGTTCGGCGCGCGCTTCCGCGGCATTCCCGGCGCGATCGCAGCCTTTCTCGGCCTGACGCTCCCGCCGGTCTGCATCGTGCTGGTGCTGGCGCTGGTGTATGCACGCTACGGCGAGATCGATGCGCTGCGCCGCACCCTCGCCGGCGTCGTCTGCGCCACGGTCGGATTGTTCTTCGCCACCGTCGTCAAGATGATGCAGCCGATCGTCAAGGCGCGCTCGGCGGTGCCGCTCGTCATGATCGCGCTGGTGTTTATCGCCATCGGCATTCTGCGCTGGCCGATCCAGCCCGTGCTGCTGGTGGCGATCCCGGCGAGCCTGTTGATCGTCTACCTGATGCGAAAGCGGGTGCCGTCATGAACGACAATCCGATCAGCAACCTCGTCACGCTGGCCACCACGTTCGGGCTGATGTCGCTGTTTGCGATCGGCGGCGCGCTGTCGGCGATCCCCGAGATGCATCGCATCGCCGTCGATGTGAACCACTGGATGAGCGACCGGCAGTTCGCCGACATGGTGGCGATCGCGCAGTTGTCGCCGGGGCCAAACGTGTTGGTGGTGACGCTGATCGGTTTCCATGTCGCCGGCGTGCTGGGCGGGCTGGTGGCCACGGTGGCGATGTGCGGGCCGACCGCGGTCGTTGCCTATCTTGTCAGCACGACGATGGAGCGCTCGCGCGAGGCGCAATGGCCGTCGCTGCTGCAGGCGGCGCTGGTTCCGATCTCGATCGGATTGATGGCCGCGAGCGCGATGATCCTTGGTCTGTCGGCAGGGCAGTCGTGGATCGCCGCGGTGCTTGCGCTGGCCTCTGCGATCGTGACGCTGACGACGCGGCTGAACCCGCTGCTGATGCTGCTCATCGGCGGGATTCTCGGTTTTGCGGGCGTGCTTTAGCGGCGTGTAAGGTTCCTGTAAGGGCATGGTGCAGGGCAGCGTTTCGTGCCGCGCGATGGCATGACGCGCATGGCGCACCGCGATCGGCCTGAATCCGCGCGCGCTTTAGCGCGTTGTTTTCAGTATGATCTTTTCGCAAGACCGCGTGATGGACGGTCTATTCGGACAACCGCTGCACACTTTTCCGGCTCGTGCTTTAGGCAAATCGTTTGGTTGTAAAATCTCCAGTTCGGTCTTTGCAGCGGCGCCCGCATACGCTAGGCCACGGCGGAGCCGGACCGCCCAGCACGCGCTGGGCCGGCGCGGTTATGGGCTGGCGTCATCCAATGGAAGTGGGTAGGAATGCCGCCAAGCCGTCCTGAAGAACGGTCGCTAGAGAGTCTGAAGGCGGAGGGGAGTTCGTTACATGAGTGACAGTGGCGCGCGCGCCGGCGATGGCGCGCGAAAAGGCTTTATTAAAGGACCACAGGATTTTTGGGGCGGCGTTGCGCTTGCGGCGCTGGCGCTGTTTGCGTTCTGGGCTTCATCGGATCTGCCGGGCATGCGCGGCTTCTCGTTCGGTCCGGGCACTGCGCCGCGGCTGTTCGCGGGCCTGCTGCTGCTGCTCGGCATTGCGATCGCGTTCACCGGGCTGATGACCGATGGCGCCGGCCTGCAGCGCTATCACTTTCGCGGGCCGTTCTTCGTCACGATCGCGGTGCTGCTGTTCGCCTTCACGATCCGTCCGCTCGGTCTCGTGCTGACGACGTTCGCGTGCTTCATGATCGCCGCGATGGGATCGCCGGAGCAGCGCTGGGTGCAGACCACGATCGTCGGCATCGCGATCACCGCGTTCTGCTGTGTGCTGTTTCCCTACATTCTGGGACTGCCGTTCCAGTTCTGGCCCATGTTCCTGATCCGGTGAGCGCGTCATGAGCGAAATCGTCAATCATCTCGCGCTCGGCTTCGGCGTCGCGGTTTCTCCGACCAACCTGTTGCTCTGCCTGATCGGCGCGCTCGTCGGCACGCTCGTCGGCGTGCTGCCCGGCATCGGCACCATCGCCACCGTGGCGATGCTGTTGCCGATCACCTTCGGCCTGCCGCCGGTTGGCGCGCTGATCATGCTCGCCGGCATCTATTACGGCGCGCAGTATGGCGGTTCGACCACCTCGATCCTGGTCAACATTCCAGGCGAGGCGGGCTCCGTCGTCACTACCCTCGACGGCCATCAGATGGCAAAGCAGGGCCGCGCCGGCCCGGCGCTGGCGATCGCCGCGATCGGCTCGTTCTTCGCCGGCTGCGTCGCCACCGTGCTGATCGCGCTGCTCGGCGCGCCGCTGACCAAGCTCGCCTTGCAGTTCGGCCCGGCCGAATACTTCTCGCTGATGACGCTCGGCCTCGTGTTCGCCGTCGTGCTGGCCAAGGGCTCGGTGCTGAAGGCGATCGCCATGATCGTGTTCGGCCTGCTGCTGTCGATGGTCGGCTCCGATCTCGAAACCGGCGCCTCGCGCATGGCGTTCAACATCCCCGAACTGGCCGACGGCCTCGGCTTTGCCACCGTGGCGATGGGCATCTTCGGCTTCGCCGAAATCATCCGCAACCTCGATGCGGGTGCCGAACAGGGGCGCGAACTGGTGCAGAAGAAGGTCACCGGCCTGATGCCGACCAAGGCCGACCTGATAGCCTCGACGCCGGCGATCCTTCGCGGCACGGTGCTCGGCTCGATCCTCGGCATCCTGCCGGGCGGCGGCGCGGTGATCGCCTCGTTCGCCGCCTACACCTTCGAGAAGAAGATCTCGAAGGACCCGTCGCAGTTCGGCAAGGGCGCCATCGCCGGTGTCGCCGCGCCCGAAAGCGCGAACAACGCCGCGGCGCAGACCTCGTTCATCCCGTTGCTCACCCTCGGCATCCCGCCGAACGCGGTGATGGCGCTGATGGTGGGTGCGATGACCATCCATGGCATCGTGCCCGGGCCGCAGGTGATGCAGAAGCAGCCGGACCTCGTCTGGGGTATGATCGCCTCGATGTGGATCGGCAACCTGATGCTGCTGATCATCAACCTGCCGATGGTCGGCATCTGGGTGCGGCTGTTGCGCGTGCCTTACCACCTGCTGTTCCCCTGCATCGTGGTGTTCTGCTCGATCGGCATCTACTCGGTGAACAACGCCCCGGCGGACGTGATCATGACCGGCGCGTTCGGCCTCGTCGGCTACTGGCTGATCAAGCATGACTTTGAGCCGGCGCCGTTGCTGCTCGGCATGGTGCTCGGTCCGCTGATGGAGGAGAACCTCCGCCGCGCCATGCTGATCTCGCGCGGCGACTGGATGGTGTTCGTGCAGCGCCCGCTGTCGGCGGTGCTGCTGGCGATCGCCGCGGCCCTTCTGGTGCTGACGCTGCTGCCAATGTTGAAGAGAAAGCGCGAGGAAGTGTTCGTCGAAAGCGAGAACTGAGCCCGCTGACAAAATTGCCGCACCCGCCTTCGCCTATAGTCGTATAGGCTGACGCGGGGCGGCCCTGTTGAGTGGATCGCAAAGAGCCGCGCGTGCGAGGCCTTGCTCTCGCGCCGCGGTTCGTCGGGTCTTGGCCCGCCAACATCCTGGAAACGTCCAAAAGAGGTTCGTAATGAAGACATTCGATCGCCGGATCGCCGTCGCAGCGCTTGGCGCCTTCGCCATGCTGGGAACGGCGTCCGTGCCCGCGCAGGCGCAGGATTATCCGAACCGCGCCATCACCATGATCGTGCCGTTCGCGGCCGGTGGCCCGACCGACGTGGTTGCCCGCCTGGTCGGCGAGAACATGGCCAAGACGCTCGGCCAGCCGATCATCATCGAGAACGTCGTCGGCGCCGGCGGCACCACCGGTTCGATCCGCGCCGCACGCGCCGCCAACGACGGCTACACCGTGATCATGGGCCACATGGGCACCCATGCGGCCTCGGTCTCGACCTATCCGAAGCTCGCCTACGATCCGCGCACCGATTTCGAGCCGATCGCGCTGATCAACGGCGCGGCGATTGTCATCCTCGGCCGCAAGGACTTCCCGCCGAAGGATCTGAAGGAGTTCGTCGCTTACGTGAAGGCGAACGAGACCAAGCTGAACCAAGCGCATGCGGGCGTGGGCTCGGTGTCCTACACCACCTGCGAGATGCTGAACGGCGTGCTCGGCGTGAAGCCGGTCGGCGTGCCGTTCCAGGGCACGGGTCCTGCGATGAACGCGCTGGTGGCGGGGCAGGTGGATTATCTCTGCGACCAGATCACCAACGTCGTGCCGCAGGTGCAGGGCGGGACCATCAAGGCCTATGCGGTGGCGACGCCGGAGCGCAATCCGTCGCTGCCGGACACGCCGACCACCACCGAGGGCGGCCTGCCGGCCTATCAGGCTTCGGCCTGGAACGCGCTGTTCGCCCCGAAGGGCACCGATCCTGCGATCGTCGCCAAGCTCAACGCCGCCGCCGCCAAGGCGCTCGACGACGAGAAGGTGATCGCCCGGATGAAGGAACTCGGCAACGACATCCCGAAGCCGGCCGAGCGGACGCCTGCGGCGCTGGGCAAGCTCGTGAAGGACGAGGTCGACAAGTGGGCCAAGTACCTCAAGCCCGTGGGCTGAGGGGCGGAGCGGCCCCGGCCCGGCTGGATTTGGGTTGAAATCCAACGTTGATAACGGGGGCAGCGCCAGGCGCTGCCCTTGTCGTTTGTGGGGTGGGCGGTCATTTATAAAGGAGGACGAGAGCAGGACCGTGGTGCCTGCGTGTTATGCTGTGGCCGGCTAGGCGAGTCGCCGGCCGGGCGTGGACCAAAACCCAGCGACCGGACCCCATGAAGCAATATCACGACCTGTTGGAACGCATCCTGGCCGACGGCGCCGAGAAGGGCGACCGTACCGGCACCGGCACGATCTCGGTGTTCGGCCACCAGATGCGATTCGACCTCGGCGCCGGGTTCCCGATGCTGACCACCAAGCGGCTGCCGCTGAAGGCGATCATCCACGAGCTGCTCTGGTTCCTGCAGGGCGATACCAACATCAAGTACCTGCACGACCATGGCGTGACGATCTGGGATGAATGGGCCGACGCGAACGGCGACCTCGGTCCGGTGTACGGCAAGCAGTGGCGGTCGTGGCAAGCGCCGGACGGGCGTACCATCGACCAGATCAGCGATGTGGTCGCGGCGATCAAGACCAATCCAAATTCGCGGCGGCTGATCGTCAGCGCCTGGAATCCCGCCGACGTGGAGCAGATGGCGCTGCCGCCGTGCCACTGCCTGTTTCAGTTTTACGTCGCCAACGGCAAGCTGTCGTGCCAGCTCTACCAGCGCTCGGCGGACGTGTTCCTCGGCGTGCCGTTCAACATCGCCTCATACGCGCTGTTGACGATGATGATCGCGCAGGTGACTGGGCTGAAGGCGGGCGAGTTCATCCACACGCTCGGCGACGCGCACCTCTATGCGAACCATCTCGAGCAGGCGCACCTGCAACTCAGCCGCGCACCGCGCGCGCTGCCGACGATGGCGATCAACCCGGCGGTGAAGGATATCTTCGGCTTTCGCTACGAGGACTTCACGCTCGCCGGTTACGATCCGCATCCGCATATCAAGGCTGAAGTCGCGGTTTGACCGTTCGAGCGGCGCCATGTCCCTGCTGATCCGCAAGGTGCGTGCAGGCGAGGCGGGTCTCGTGCTCGGCTTCATCCGCGAACTCGCCGCGTACGAAAAACTTAGCCACGAGGTGGAAGCCACCGAGGCGATGATCGCCGCTGCGCTATTCTCGGAGACGCCGCGGCTGTTCTGCGACATCGCCGAGTGGGACGGTGAGCCGGTCGGCTTCGCGGTCTGGTTCGTCAATTTCTCGACCTTCGCCGGCAAGCCGGGCGTCTATCTCGAAGACTTGTTCGTTCGGCCGAGCCATCGCGGCAAGGGCATCGGCAAGGCGCTGCTGCGGTACCTGGCGCAGACCTGCGTCGACAACGGCTGGAGCAGCCTGAAATGGGCGGTGCTGGACTGGAACGCACCGTCGATCGCCTTCTACAAGTCGCTCGGCGCGGTGATGCTCGACGAGTGGACCCTCTGCCGCGTCAGCGGCGATGCGCTCGCACGGCTGGCGCAGGACGTTTGATCGGATCAGGGAATGGATATCGTCTTCGTCGTCGCTATCGCCGAGAACGGCACGATCGGCCTCAACAACACGATTCCGTGGCGGCTGAAGAGCGACATGCAGCGTTTCAAGCGCCTCACCATGGGCAAGCCGGTGGTGATGGGCCGCAAGACGTTCCAGTCGTTCCCAAAGCCGCTGCCCGGACGCACCAACATCGTCATGACGCGCGATGCGGGTTTTTCGGCTCCTGGTGCACTGGCGGTGACGTCGCTCGCACAGGCGATGGATGTGGCCCGGGGTGATGCGCTGCGGCGTTTTGCCACTGAAATCGCAGTCATCGGCGGCACGGAGATTTACGTGCAGTGGATGCCGCTTGCGACGCGGCTGGAGATCACCGAGGTTCACAAGGCGGTCGCGGGCGATGCCACGTTCACCCCCGACCTGTCGCAGTTCGAGGAGGTTTCGCGCGTCTTCAACGCGGCGGGCCCCGACGACAATGCCGATTTTTCCTACGTCACCTGGCGCAGAAAGCCGCTAATTTGAGCGAATTGCCGCTGTTCCCGATGTGCTCCGCTCACGAATGCGGACGAATCCGGCTGCGGTGGCCGGTGCGGCCCCGGGGCAGAGCGATTTGCGCTTGTGCAAGACACGATCCCGTGTCCGGAATAGCGCCTGTTCTGACAACGAGATAGGTGCGGCGTTGTGCGCGCCGCACTGCGAAGGCATGGCAGCGTCCTTGCGTTGCTAAGGGCAAGCGGCGTCGCCTATAACCCTTCCGGGTTTGGCGGGCGCAAGGAGCGTCGCCACAAGGAGATATTGTCGATGGCGTGGAAAAATCAGGGCGGCGGGCCATGGGGGTCCGGGCCAAAGGGGCCTTGGGGCTCGGGACCACAGTCCTCGGGGCCGACACCGCCGGATCTGGAGGATCTGCTGCGCCGCGGCCAGGACAAGCTGCAGTCGCTGTTGCCGGGGGGCCACTTCAGCACCATGGGCGTGGTGATCGCGGTCCTTGTCGTCGCGGTGATCTGGGGTCTGTCCGGTTTCTTCCGCGTGCAGCCGAACGAACTCGGCGTGGTGCTGCGGTTCGGCCAGTACGTGCGCACGGTGCAGCCCGGTCTGAACTATCACCTGCCGTATCCGATCGAGACCGTGCTGCTGCCGGAGGCGTTGCGTATCCGTTCGGTGTCGATCGGCATGCGCGTCACCGAAGGCCGCGGTGGCACCACCATGCGCGACGTGCCCGAGGAAAGCCTGATGCTGACCGGCGACGAGAACATCGTCGACGTGGACTTCACCGTGCTGTGGCGCATCAAGCCGGACGGCGTCGGTGATTTCCTGTTCAACATCCAGAACCCGGAAGGCACCGTGAAGGCGGTCGCCGAAAGCGCGATGCGCGAGGTGATCGGCCGCTCCGAGATCCAGCCGATCCTGACCGGCGCGCGAACCGCGACCGAACAGGCGGTGCAGGACCTGATGCAGCGGACGCTCGACGAGTACACCTCGGGCGTGCTGATCAACCAGGTGCAGATGCAGAAGGTCGATCCGCCGTCGCAGGTGATCGACGCGTTCCGCGACGTGCAGGCGGCGCGCGCCGACCAGGAGCGTCTGCAGAACGAGGCGCGCACCTACGCCAACCGCATCGTGCCGGATGCCCGCGGCCGCGCCGCGCAGATCCTGCAGGGCGCCGAGGCCTATCGCGGCCAGGCGGTCGCCGAAGCGAGAGGTCAGACCGCGCGCTTCCTGAAGGTCTATGACGAATACAAGAAGGCGCCCGACGTGACGCGCCAGCGCATCTATCTGGAAACCATGGAACGAATTTTCGGTAACGCCGACAAGCTTGTCTACGACCCCGGCCAGGGCGCCGGACAGGGCGTGCTGCCCTACCTGCCGCTCGGCGAACTGTCACGCCGGCAGCAGCCGCCAGCGCCGCCGCAGCAACAGCAGCAGGGTCAGCCGCAGGGAGGCAACCGATGAAGGCTGGCATCTCTGGCATCGTTGCCCTGATCGTGCTCGCGGCTCTTGCGGTCGTCGGCTACTCGTCGCTGTTCACCGTGCATCAGGTCGATCAGTCGATCGTCGTGCGGCTGGGTGAGCCGGTCCGCGTCGTCACCAAGCCGGGCCTGCACTTCAAGGTGCCGTTCGTCGATTCGGTGATTCGCCTCGATAAGCGCATCCTCGACCTGGAAAACCCGGCGCAGGAAATCATCGCCTCAGACCAGAAGCGTCTGGTGGTGGACGCGTTCGCGCGCTACCGCATCAAGGACGCCTTGCGCTTCTACCAGACGGTGGCGACGGTGCAGTCGGCGAACATCCAGCTGGCGACGCTGCTGAACTCGGCGTTGCGGCGCGTGCTCGGCGAGGTGACGTTCTCCAACCTCGTCCGTGACAACCGTGCCGCGCTGATGATCCGCATCCGCGACCAGCTCGACCGCGAGGCCGACGTCTACGGCATCTCGGTGGTGGACGTGCGAATCCGTCGCGCCGACCTGCCGGAGCAGAACAGCCAGGCGGTCTATCAGCGGATGCAGACCGAGCGTCAGCGCGAAGCGGCGGAAGCACGCGCCGAAGGCGGCCAGCGGGCGCAGGAAATCCGCTCGCGTGCCGATCGCGATGCGACCATCATCGTCGCCGAGGCGCAGCAGAAGGCCGAAGAAACGCGCGGTGAGGCAGACGGCGAACGCAACCGCATCTTTGCCGAAGCCTACGGCCAGAGCGCGGACTTCTTCGCCTTCTATCGCTCGATGGCGGCATACGAAGCGGGCTTGAAGGGGAATGATACCCGCTTCCTGCTGCGGCCGGATTCGGACTTCTTCCGTTACTTCGGCGACCCATCAGGCAAGCCGAGGACGCCGGCGCCGGCACAGCCGCGTCCGCAGTAAAAACGGCGGGGTGACCCAAAATCGACTCCGCTCCGCAAGGAGCGGAGTCGATTTTCGTCTCGGACCGTGCCAAACACGGCCGTCCCGGGCCGAGTCCGGTTCCCGGACCTGAGGCGCAATAAGATTTGGACGAATCTTGATCGCGCTTTAGCTTCCTGTTCGAGCATGATCGGTCCGGTCATGCTCTGAGTCTGACACCATGCGCGAACCACACGCCCGATGCAGCGCTTTGCGCCGGGCGAGAAACGCAAGAGGGTTGGGACGTTCAATGCCATCGCTTGCGTTCAGCGATTTTCTGGTCGGCATCGGTATTCTCTTCGTGATCGAGGGAGTGCTGCTGTTCGGCGTTCCGAACTGGATCCGCGGCGCGATGGAGAGTCTGATCAAGACCCCCGACAACGTGCTGCGCGCCACCGGGCTGATTTCCGCCATCGGCGGCCTGCTGCTGATCTGGCTGATCCGCCGGTAAGGCCCTGCTGCTGTCATCAGCGGCGGCCGCGCCCGAGGCCGATGTTCTGGCGGGCAATAGGATGCGCCATTCTCAATGGAACGTGTCCCGGGCCGGAGCCGTGGCGGCGGCATTTGTCGCGAATGCGGCGAGTTTGCCCGCGTTCCGCCGCAATGGACCTGTGAAGTCGGCGCATGCGTAACATTGCGACGTCGGACGGCTGGCCTGATTGTTTGCGGAACGGAGCGGCCTGCGGCTCTCCGCCCTGCGGTATCCTGCCCTCCTGCACGATGCCGATTCCACTCGGTGCCAAAACCCGATAGTCTCGCCGCCGAATGATGAAGGCGCGGCCCTCGCAATCGACGCGGCAGCCCACATGTTTGTTTTTCCAGGAGACGTTTGACCATGCCCGGTCCGTTTGAATTGACCATCAGCCGCGTGCGTGCATTCGCGGTCGCGGGGGCGCTTGCGCTCGCCAGCACGAGCCTTGCTGCACCCGCTTTCGCCCGCGGGCCCGAGAACATCGCCGACGTCGCCGAGAAAGTGATCGACGCGGTCGTCAACATCTCGACCTCGCAGAACGTCGCCGCGCGTGGCGGCGAGCGCGGCGGGGTGATGCCGCAGCTTCCGCCCGACTCGCCGTTCCAGGATTTCTTCGACGAGTTCTTCAAGAATCGCCGCGGCGGCGAAGGTGGTCCGCGCGGCGGCAACAGCGGTCCGCGCCGGGTCAATTCACTCGGCTCCGGCTTCATCATCGACACTGCCGGCATGGTGGTCACCAACAACCACGTCATTGCCGATGCCGACGAGATCAACATCATCCTCAACGACGGCACCAAGATCCCGGCCGAGATCGTCGGCCGCGACAAGAAGACCGACCTGGCGCTGTTGAAGTTCAAGCCGCCGGAGAAGCCGCTGGTCGCAGTCAAGTTCGGCAATTCGGACAGCGTGCGGATCGGCGAGTGGGTGGTGGCGATCGGCAATCCGTTCAGCCTCGGCGGTACCGTCACCGCCGGCATCGTCTCGGCCCGCAACCGCGATATTGGCGGGCAATACGACGCCTACATTCAGACCGACGCGGCGATCAACCGCGGCAACTCGGGCGGTCCGCTGTTCAACCTCAACGGCGACGTAATCGGCGTCAACACCGCGATCTTCTCGCCGACCGGCGGCTCGGTCGGCATCGGCTTCGCGGTGCCCTCGAACATCGTCACCGGCGTCATCGACCAGCTTCGCCAGTTCGGCGAGGCAAGACGCGGCTGGCTCGGCGTGCGCATCCAGGAGGTCACCGACGAGATTGCCGAGAGCCTGAGCATCAAGCCGGCGCGCGGCGCGTTGATTGCCGGTATCGATGACAAGGGGCCGGCCAAGCCCGCCGGCATCGAGTCCGGCGACGTGATCGTCAAGTTCGACGGCAAGGACATCAAGACGATGAAGGATCTGCCGCGCGTCGTTGCCGACACGCCGATCGGCAAGGAGGTCGATGTCGTGGTGATCCGCAAGGGCAAGGAGCAGACCAGGAAGGTCACGCTCGGCCGTCTCGAGGACGACGAAAAAGCGAAGGAGGCTTCGCTCAAGGTTCCGGCGCCTGCGGAAGAGAAGACCGTGTCACAGAAGGCGCTCGGCCTCGATCTCGCCGCGCTCTCGCCGGCACTGCGCTCGCGCTACAAGGTCAAGGATAGCGTCAAGGGTGTGGTCATCACCTCGATCGAGGGCAGCCGCGATGCCGCCGACAAGCGGCTGAGCGCGGGCGATGTGATCATGGAAGTCGCGCAGGAGGCGGTGACCAACGTCGCCGATATCAAGAAGCGTGTCGACCAGTTGAAGAAGGACGGCAAGAAGAGCGCGCTGCTCACGGTGTCGAATCCGGACGGCGAAGTCCGCTTCGTGACGCTCAGCGTGCAATAGGAGCTGTTGGACCTCTGACCGTCACCCTGACGAGCCGCGGCGCGCGGCGTCTCGAAGGATGAGGCCGAGGCGGCGATCCACGGCCTCATGGTTCGAGACGCGGTGCTGTACACCGCCCCTCACCAATGCGGCGTTGTTGCTCGTCTTTCGCGCCCCGCGCAAGCGGGGAGAAGGAAATATCTCAGCCCACGAATTCGTCGCGGCGGTAGCCCTGCGCATAGAGCAGCGCGGTGAGGTCGCCATGGTCGATACGCGCGGCGGCGGCCGCGGCTACCGCGGGCTTGGCGTGATAGGCGACGCCGAGGCCCGCATCCTGGATCATTGCCAGATCGTTGGCGCCGTCGCCGACCGCGAGCGTATCGATGTTGTCGAGCTCGAACTGCTCGCGCAGCTCCTGCAGTGCGGCGAGCTTCGCCTCCTTGCCGAGGATCGGCTCGGCGACCGCGCCGGTGAACGCGCCGCCCGCTACCAGCAGCGTGTTGGCGCGGTTTTCCTGGAAGCCGATCTTGGTGGCGATGGCGTCGGTGAACAGGGTGAAGCCACCGGAAACGAGACAGGTATAGGCACCGTTCGCGCGCATGGTCTGCACGAGCTGGCGGCCGCCTGGCGTCAGCGTCAGCCGTTTGTCGATCACCTCGTCAACAACCTTCACCGGCAGCCCTTTCAGCAGCGCCACGCGCTCGCGCAAGGCAGGCGCGAACTCGATCTCGCCGCGCATGGCGCGCTCGGTGATCGCCGCCACATGCGCCTTCAGCCCCGCGAAGTCGGCCAGTTCGTCGATGCATTCCTGGCCGATCATGGTGGAATCCATGTCGGCGAGGAACAGCCGCTTGCGCCGCGTCGCCCGCGGTTGCACGACGACATCGACGGGGAAGTCGCCGATCGCCGCGCGCAGGCGATTGGCGATGTCGGTGGCGGTTTCCTCGGTGTCCTCGAACGGGATGTCGGCGGCCACGCCCTCGAACAGCCAGTGGACGTCGTGGGCGGTCGGCAAAATCGCGCGCGCAGCCTCGATCGCCGTGCTATCGAGCGCGGGATTGACCGGATTGCAAATGAGCGTTGCGACGAGGGACATGAGCGGTCACGCCAGGAATGAGGACAAGCCCGCGATCGATACGGGCAGGGCGGTGCTTATCGCAGGGCCAACGGCCAGCGGCAAGTCGGCGCTCGCGCTGAGGCTGGCCGAACAGGCTGGCGGCGTCGTCATCAATGCGGATTCCATGCAGGTCTATCGCGACCTGCGGGTGATCACCGCGCGGCCGACGGAGGCGGACGAGGCGCGGGTTCCGCATCGCCTTTATGGGCACCGGGATGCTGCGATCAACTGCTCGGTCGGCAGCTGGCTGGACGACGCGGCCGCAGCACTGGCGGAAGCGCGCGCGAACCGATGGCTGCCGGTTATCATCGGTGGCACCGGGCTCTACTTCAAGGCGCTGCTGCGCGGGTTGTCGAACGTGCCGCCGGTTCCGGCCGAGGTCCGCGAGGCGGTGCGGGCGCGGCTGGCGCGCGACGGCATCGAGGTTTTGCATGCCGAACTGGCCCGGCGCGATCCGGACGCCGGGGCACGGCTGAAGCCGCGCGACCAGGCCCGTGTCGCCCGTGCGCTGGAGGTGATCGAGGCGACCGGGCGGCCGCTCGCCGACTGGCACGGCGAGGGGCTGCCGCCGCTGCTGTCGCCGGCCCATGTGACCGCGGTGTTTCTCGCCCCCGACCGGGCCGAGCTCTATCGGCGAATCGACCAGCGCTTCGCAGCGATGCTGAAGCAGGGCGCACGCGAGGAGGTGCGGGCGCTCGCCGCACGCGGACTTGACCCGATGCTGCCGGCGATGAAGGCGCACGGCGTACCGGTCCTGATCCGCCACCTGCGCGGCGAGGCGACGCTGGAGGAGGCGCAGATGGTCGGCGCGGCCGACACCCGCCACTATGCCAAGCGGCAATTCACCTGGTTTCGCCATCAGCTGCCGGAATTTCGCTGGGTCAGGCCGGAGGAGGCCTGGGACGCCATTGCGGCTTAGGGTTTTCGGCAGTTGGGCTTGCCTGCTGTTGGAGAACGACGCGCCACCAACGGAGGTCCCGGAGCTGGGCTGGCTGGCCCGGATCGGTTTGGCCTGGCGGAGCCGCATACCGGCTGGCCGTTTTTCGAGCTGTCTGTTCGTCTATTAACCCTCGCCGGATGTCCGAAACCGCGCTATCTTGTGCCTCGCAGCGCAAGACTTGACTCGCGCCCCGTCGTGGTTATAAGTCCGCGCAACCTTTGAAGCATTCAGGCGACCCATGCGTAATAAAATTGCAAAGCTCGTCCTTATTGTCGTACCCTGGAGCACCGCCCGGGACGGCTGAGGCCGTCTGAAAGGTAGGCGGTGCACAGGGCCCTTCAGAGGCCCTTTTTTATTTCCCGCGCAAGGCCCGAAACGGGAGCGGTTTTTTCGAGGCCAAGCGGAACGAGACAACGAAAGAGCGGCGCGGCGTGCGCCCCCCGGAGCGAAAGATGAGCGAGAGCAAGGCGAGCGACAAAAACCAGATGACCGGCGCGGCGATGGTCGTGCGCGCGCTCAAGGATCATGGCGTCCAGCACATCTTTGGCTATCCCGGCGGTGCGGTGCTGCCGATCTATGACGAGATTTTCCAGCAGAGCGACGTGCAGCACATTCTCGTCCGCCATGAGCAGGGCGCGGGCCATGCGGCGGAAGGCTATGCGCGCTCCACCGGCAAGCCCGGCGTGGTGCTGGTGACATCCGGCCCCGGCGCGACCAACATGGTCACCCCGCTCGCCGACGCGCTGATGGATTCGATCCCGCTGGTGTGCATCACCGGCCAAGTGCCGACGCACCTGATCGGCAATGACGCGTTCCAGGAGTGCGACACCGTCGGCATCACGCGGCCCTGCACCAAGCACAACTGGCTGGTGCGCAACGTCGACGATCTGCCGCGCGTGCTGCACGAGGCGTTCTATGTGGCGACCACTGGCCGTCCAGGCCCGGTGGTGGTGGACATTCCGAAGGACGTGCAGTTCGCGCTCGGCCTCTATCACCCGCCGCGCAAATCCGACGTGCATGTGTCCTACCAGCCGCGCGTGAAGGGCGACGCGTTGCAGATCCGCAAGGCGGTGTCGTTGCTGGCGAACGCCAAGAAGCCGATCATCTACACCGGCGGCGGCGTCATCAACGCCGGCGGCGATGCCTCGAAGATCCTGCGCGAGTTGGTGGCCGCCACCGGCTTCCCGATCACCTCGACCTTGATGGGGCTCGGCGCCTATCCGGCATCGGGGCCGAACTGGCTCGGCATGCTCGGCATGCACGGTACCTACGAAGCCAACATGGCGATGCACGACTGCGACGTGATGCTGTGCATCGGTGCGCGCTTCGACGACCGCATCACCGGCCGCACCGACGCGTTCTCGCCGGGCTCGAAGAAGATCCATATCGACATCGACCCCTCGTCGATCAACAAGAACATCCGTGTCGACGTGCCGATCATCGGCGATGCCGGAAACATCATGGGCGACCTGTTGCAGGTGTTCAAGGCGGAAGCCAAGAAGCCGGACATCAAGGCGTGGTGGAATCAGATCGCGCAGTGGAAGGCGCGCAACTCGCTCGCCTACAAGCAGAGCAGCGACGTGATCCTGCCGCAGTATGCGATCCAGAAGCTGTTCGAGCTGACGCGGGCTAAGGACACCTACATCACCACCGAAGTCGGCCAGCACCAGATGTGGGCGGCGCAGTTCTACGGCTTCGAGGAGCCGCACCGCTGGATGACCTCCGGCGGGCTCGGCACCATGGGCTACGGCCTGCCGGCGGCGCTCGGCGTGCAGGTGGCGCATCCGAACAGCCTAGTCGTCGATATCGCCGGCGACGCCTCGGTGCAGATGACGATGCAGGAGATGTCGACGGCGGTGCAGTTCGAACTCCCGATCAAGATCTTCATCCTGAACAACCAGTACATGGGCATGGTGCGGCAGTGGCAGCAGCTCCTGCACGGCAATCGCCTGTCGCATTCGTATTCGGAGGCGCTGCCGGACTTCGTCAAGCTCGCCGACGCCTATGGCGCGCATGGCATCCAGGTGTCGAAGCCGTCGGACCTCGAAGGCGCGATCACCGAGATGATCAAGGTGAAGAAGCCGGTTCTGTTCGATTGTCGCGTCGCGGCGCTGGAGAACTGCTTCCCGATGATCCCGTCGGGCAAGGCGCACAACGAGATGCTGCTTCCGGCGGAAGCCACCGACGAGGCCACCGCCAAGGCCTTCGCCGGCGGCAAGGCGCTGGTGTGAGGTGATCGAAGGAGACCGAGGCCTCATCCTGAGGAGCCGCGAAGCGGCGTCTCGAAGGATGGGGAGACGCTACTGGCCTCTTGGTTCGAGACGCGCGTGCCGCGCTCATCACCATGAGGTTCGAAACGGATGAGAAACGTACAATGAACCAACCCGCTTCCGCCTACTTCCTTGAGGATCGCCACGATCCGAATGAGACGCACACGCTCTCCGTCCTCGTCGCCAACGAGCCCGGCGTGCTCGCGCGCGTGATCGGCCTGTTCTCCGGCCGCGGCTACAACATCGAGAGCCTGACGGTGTCGGAGACCGAGCACCAGAAGCACGTCTCGCGCATCACCATCGTCACCACCGGTACGCCGATGGTGATCGAGCAGATCAAGCACCAGCTCGACCGCATGATCCCGGTCTACCGGGTGGTGGACATGACGCTCGCCGGCCGTTCGATCGAGCGCGAATTGGCGATGGTCAAGGTGAAAAGCTCCGGCGATCCGCGGGTCGAGGCGCTGCGGCTGGCGGAGGCGTTCCGCGCCCGTGTCATCGATGCCACCACCGAGAGTTTCGTGTTCGAGATCACAGGAAACACGGCGAAGATCGACCAGTTCATCGATCTGATGAAGCCGTTAGGCCTCGTCGAAGTGTCGCGCACCGGCGTTGTCGCGATCTCGCGGGGACCGGAAGGGATGTAACATGCTCGCCCGCGACTGGTATTACAACGACCGTCGTCAGGTCGGCCTCGACTTCTCCGCGGAAGCCCAGGTCGCCACCTACGATCGCCGCCAGGGCGATCACCCCGATCGCGCGCGCAGCGTGCTGAAGAGCCTCGGCGTCAAGCCGGGCTGGACCGTGGCCGACATCGGCTGCGGCATCGGACTGATGGCCTGCGAGGCGGCGGAGATGGGCGCCACCGTACACGCAGTCGATATTTCGCCGGCGATGCTGCAGATGGCGGAGTTGCGTGCCCGCGAACTCGGCGTGTCGCTGATCACCCAGTCGGCGGGCTTCCTGAGCTTCACCTACGAGCCCGGCTCGTTCGATCTGATCATCAGCGAGTTCGCGCTCCATCACCTGCCGGACTTCTGGAAGGCGGTGGCGCTGGCGCGGCTGTTCAAGGCGCTGAAGCCCGGCGGCACGCTGTTCCTGCGCGACATCGTGTTCTCGTGCAAGCCCGATGGGGTCGAGCGCAACGTCGAACAGTGGACCGATTTCCTGTTGAAGAACCACAGCTATTCGCGCGAGGAGTTCGCCATGCATGTGCGTGATGAACACTCGACCTTCGGCTGGGTGATCGAGGGATTATTGAAGGAAGCGGGCTTTGCGATCGAGGAGGCGGAGTATCGTCCGCCGGTCTATGCCGCGTATCGCGTGATCAAGCCGCACGCGAACGGCGAGGGCAAGTAACCCTTGTACCCACGCCATGTCGCACGAACTCACAGTTGCCTTCATCGTCTTCGCCACGGTGGCGTTGTTCACGCCGGGGCCGAACAACACGATGCTGCTGACATCGGGGCTGAACTTCGGCTTTCGCCGGACGCTGCCGCATGTGCTCGGCGTCAACCTCGGTTTCAGCTTTCTGGTCGCGGTCGTCGGCCTCGGTCTCGGCGCGATCTTCCATGCCTATCCGGTGCTCTACACCGTGCTGAAATATGCGGGCGCGGCGTATCTGCTCTATCTCGCTTACGCGATCGCGATGTCGGGCGGGATCGACGCCAAGGGCGACAAGCGCGGCCGGCCGCTGACTTTCTTCGGCGCGGCACTGTTCCAGTGGATCAACGTCAAGGGGCTGGTGATCGCGATCGGCAGCCTGACCACCTATTCGGCGATCGCGCCGTATCCCTACAATGTGCTCGTTCTGAGCCTGATCTTTGCCATCGTCGGGTTCTTCTCGTCCTCGACCTGGGCCCTGTTCGGAACGGCCCTGAGCCGTTTCCTGTCGACGCCGCGTTCGATCCGCATCTTCAATGTGGTGATGGCGCTGCTGCTGGTCGCATCCCTGTATCCGGTGCTGTTCGAGGGATGACGATGCTTTGCGAGGGGAGCAAAATGCTCTACAGACAGCGCCGAAATCATGTTTCCGAGGGGCCTTGGCGCACCCCGGGCACTTCCTGACATTCGTCAACCAATGAGGGCCTTGAGGATAAAGGCCGCCAAGCAGAGGACTGATCATGCGTGTTTACTACGATCGCGATGCCGACCTGAACCTGATCAAGGGCAAGAAGGTCTGCATTGTCGGCTATGGCAGCCAGGGCCACGCCCACGCGCTGAACCTGAAGGACTCCGGCGTCAAGGACGTTGCCATCGCGCTGCGCAAGGGTTCGGCCACCGCGAAGAAGGCGGAAGCCGCAGGCTTCAAGGTGATGGAAGTCGCCGAGGCTGCCAAGTGGGCCGACGTGATGATGATGCTCACCCCGGACGAGCTGCAGGGCGACATCTATCGCGACCACCTGCACGCCAACATGAAGCAGGGCGCCGCGCTCTTGTTCGCGCACGGTCTCAACGTCCACTTCAACCTGATCGAGCCGCGCGCCGACCTCGACGTGCTGATGGTCGCGCCCAAGGGCCCAGGCCACACCGTGCGTTCGGAGTATCAGCGCGGCGGCGGCGTGCCGTGCCTGATCGCCATCGCCAAGGATTCCTCGGGCAACGCCCATGACCTCGGCCTGTCGTATGCCAGCGCCATCGGCGGCGGCCGCGCCGGCATCATCGAGACCAGCTTCAAGGAAGAGTGCGAGACCGACCTGTTCGGCGAGCAGGCCGTGCTCTGCGGTGGTCTGGTCGAGCTGATCAAGGCCGGCTTCGAGACGCTGGTGGAAGCCGGCTACGCCCCGGAGATGGCCTACTTCGAGTGTCTGCACGAAGTGAAGTTGATCGTCGACTTGATCTATGAAGGCGGCATCGCCAACATGAACTACTCGATCTCGAACACCGCCGAGTACGGCGAGTACGTCACCGGTCCGCGTATCGTCACCCCGGAGACCAAGGCCGAGATGAAGCGCGTGCTGAACGATATCCAGTCGGGCAAGTTCACTCGCGACTGGATGCTCGAGAACAAGGTCAACCAGACCTCGTTCAAGGCGACTCGCGCCAAGCTCGCCGAGCACCAGATCGAAGAGGTCGGCGCCCGCCTGCGCGATATGATGCCGTGGATCAAGAAGGGCGCGCTGGTCGACAAGTCGAAGAACTGAGCCTGGCGGCTTTCTTCTTGCTGGGGGCTCGCAGGCGCGAGCCCTATGGGATCAAGAAGGGCGCTCTGGCCGGCAAGAGCAAGAACGGAGCTCGGCCTCTCTCTTTACCTCTCCCCGTATATGGGGGGAGGTCGGATCGCGTAGCAATCCGGGTGAGGGCTCCGGCATGACGAAAGTATTCGCTCCTCACCCCAACCCTCTCCCCGCGAGCGGGGAGAGGGAGAGCAACTAACCTCAAGGCGAAAACGCCGGCCCGAAGGCCGGCGTTTTTGTTTGTGGTTCACTCTGCAGTGATTACTTGGTCGCGACTCATTCCGCCGCTGCCCGGCGCGCATTCTGCCAGTCCTCAGTCAGCGCCGGCCGCCGGTTGCGGAACGCGGTCGCCTTCTCATAGGCGTCGCCGACGCGCAGAACGAGATCGTCCTCGAAATGCCGTCCGGCGATCTGTAGCGACAGCGGCAGCCCGCTTGCGCCGAAGCCGTTGCAGACCGACAGCGCCGGCTGGCCGGTGAGATTGTACGGGCGGCAGTAGTGCGTGTTGCCGCCGACATGGTGGGCGTAATCTCCGAGTTTCGGCGCGGCCTCGCGCGAGGTCGGACAGATCAGGATATCGACGTCGCGCATTGTGTGCGCGACCTCGGCGACCAGCCGCCTGCGCTGGCGCTGGGCGTTGACATAGTCGCTGGCGTTGGTGAAGGCGCCGGCCAGGATGCGGCGGCGGCCGATCGCGCCGTAGCGCAGCGGATTTTCGCGCATGGCCTTGGCATGGATCGCAAACGCGTCCGACCGCGAGATCAACAGCCCCGCGTTCTGGAAGGCTTGCAACGTCGCCAGCTTCACGTCGCGCACCTCGGCGCCGAGATCCTTCAGCACCGCCACCGAGGCGTCGAGCGCTGCGATCACCTCTGCCGTCGCCGGAAAGTCCTTTTCGTAGAAGTTGCGGATCAGCCCGACGCGGACGCCTTTGAGGTTGCCGCCGAGGCCCGCCACCGGATCCTTGATCGCGGTCTGCGCACTGGCCGGGTCGCGCGGGTCGTACCCGGCGATGGCTTGCAGCACCAGCGCGCAGTCCTCCGCCGTCCAGCACATCGGCCCGATGTGGTCGAGCGAGAACGACAGCGGCACCACGCCGCTGCGGCTGACCAGACCATAGGTCGGCTTGTGCCCGGCGATGCCACACAAGGAGGCGGGCGAGCGGATCGAGCCGCCGGTGTCGGAACCGAGCGCGCCGAGCGCGAGACCCGCCGCGACCGCCGCCGCCGAGCCGCTGGAGGAGCCGGCCGGATCGTGCGCCGTGTTCCACGGGTTCTTGGCCGGCAGCCACGGCAGGTCATGCGACGGCCCGCCGATGGCGAACTCCCAGGTGGCGAGCTTGCCGAGGATCACCGCGCCGGCGTCGCGCAGCCGCGCGGTAACGAAGGCGTCTTCCGCCGACACGCTGTCCTTCAGCACGGCGGAATGCGCCGTGGTCGGATGCCCCTTGTAGGCGATGATGTCCTTCAGCCCGAGCGGAATGCCATGCAGCGGTCCGCGCCACCGGCCCTTGGCGATTTCGGCTTCGGCCTGCTTCGCCTGCGCCAGCGCCTCGTCCGCCAACAGCAGGATGATGCTGTTGAGCTGGCCGTCGAGCGCCGCGATCCGGCTCAGGCAGTCCTGCGTCAACTCGACCGGCGACAGCTTCTTGTCGCGGATCAGGCGCGAGGCTTCGGCGATCGTCAGCGGGTTCGCGCTCATGCCGCACCTCCCACCAGCCGGTCGGTCGGATAGATCATCGCCATTTCGTCGGAGAGCGTCAGGCCTTCGCGCACCTGCGCGGCCGCGCGCTCGATTTCGGCGACCATATCCAGCAGCGGTTTCCTGTCGGCTTCGGGAAGAGTAACGCCGAGGCTGGCGAGACGGGTTTCGAATTCGTCCATTGTCATGCTGCGCATCCTTGTCGTGGGCGGTCTTGCGCCGCCTGATACCAAGGAGGTCATTAATCGCGGCCGCGCGCAAGCCCGCCCGCGCAACTCTTCTCAGAGGGAAACGCTGATCTGCGTTCCGGTGTCCGGACCTTACGTGAGTATGGCTTTGCCAACAAAGATGATTGCAATCATTCTTGATCGGTTTGCCGCAGGCTTCGCCGCTTGAACGAATCCGCAAAAACCGCATGCTGCGCGCGCCCGGCGGCGGCCGCCGGATGTGAGGACATCCCATGCAGTCTCAGGCGCTTCGATCCGTCGTCATCACTGGCACCTCGACGGGGATCGGCTGGAGTGCGGCGAAGATTCTGCTCGACCGAGGCTTCCGGGTATTCGGCAGCGTCCGCAAGGCTGACGATGCCGCGCGGCTGCAGGGCGAACTCGGCGCCAACTTCGTGCCGCTGATCTTCGACGTCACCGACGAGACCGCCGTTCTCGCCGCTGCCGCCAAGGTGCGGAGCCAGCTTGAAGGCGCGCGGCTGGCGGGGCTGGTCAACAACGCTGGCATCGCCGTCGCGGGTCCCTCGCTGGAGGTGCCGCTCGACGACTATCGCCGGCAGATGGAGATCAACGTGATCGGCCCGATCAGCGTGACGCGGGCGTTCGCGCCGCTGCTCGGCACCGACGAGGCGCTGTCGGGGGCGGCCGGGCGTATCGTCATGATCAGCTCGGTCTCCGGCGTCAACGGCAGTCCGTTCGTCGGGCCTTACAGCGCGTCGAAGCATGCGCTGGAGGGATTCGCGGAAAGCCTGCGGCGCGAACTGATCATGTTCGGCATCGACGTAATCGTCATCGGGCCGGCGGCGGTGAAGACACCGATCTGGGCCAAGGCGCAGGAGATGGATGTGGCGCCGTTCGCTGCCTCGCCGTATTTCCCGGCCTTGCAAACGATGCGGGCGATGATGGCCGAGCTCGGCAACAGCGGTTTGCCGGTGGAGCGGATCGGCGCGCTGGTGCATGAGGCATTGACGACGCCGCGTCCGAAGGTGCGCTACGCGATCTCCAACGAGCCGCTGCAACTGTTCATGATGCGTATCCTGCCGAAGCGGCTGATCGATTGCGTCGTCGCCAAGCGGCTCGGATTGGTGCGGAAGACGGCGGACTGAGCTGGGACATGGCCATGAACATTCTCTCGATACAGTCCTGGGTCGCGTACGGTCATGTGGGCAATGCAGCCGCGGTGTTTCCGATGCAGCGGCTCGGCCACGAGGTCTGGGCAGTCAACACCGTGCAGTTCTCCAACCATACTGGCTACGGCGCCTGGACCGGCAGCGTGTTCACCGGCGAGGCGATTGCCGATGTCGTCAGCGGCATCGCTGCGCGTGGTGCGCTGGCCCGTTGCGACGGCGTGCTCTCCGGCTACATGGGCGATGCGGCGATCGGCGAGGCCATCCTCGGCGCGGTTGCGCAGGTGAAAGCCGTGCGGCCGGATGCGCTCTACTGCTGCGATCCGGTGATCGGCGACGTCGGCCGCGGCGTCTTCGTGCGGCCGGGCATTCCGGAGTTCATGAAGGCGCGGGCGGTGGCGGCCGCCGACATCATCACGCCGAACCACTTCGAGCTTGAGCTGCTTGCGGGCCGCGAGGCGCGGACGGCGGCGGACCTCGCCGCTGCGCTCGATGCGGTGCATGCGCTCGGGCCACAGGTGGTGGTTGTGACCAGCCTGCTTCTGACCGACACGCCGCCGGGCGTGATCGATCTCGTGGTCTCTTCGCCCAACGGCCGTTTCCGCGTGCGCACGCCGCTGCTGCCGGTGTCGGTGAACGGCGCGGGTGATGCGATCGCGGCGCTGTTCTTCGTGCATTATCTGGAAACGCGCGACGCGGGCGAAGCGCTGGCGCGGGCGGCGTCGTCGGTCTACGGCCTGCTGAAACGCACCGCGGACGCCGGTTCGCGTGAGATTCTGCTAATCGCTGCGCAGGACGAATTCGTCAACCCGACGGCACGGTTCGAGGTGGAGCGGGTTTGAAGTTGCCGCCAATCTTCATGGGTGAACGTCCATGAGGTTGTCATTCCGGGGCGCGAGCAACCGAACTCGGGTCTACCCGAGTTCGGCATTCTTCATGTCCAAGTCGGCAACGGCCGACTTGGATGCGAGCGAACCCGGAATCCATAAACCCTGTCCACGCGAATGAGATGCGGCTTCAGTCAACTCACGCTTTGAAAGTCTTGCTGAGACCGGGCGTATGGATTCCGGGCCCGCGCCGAGATGGCGCGTCCCGAATGACGGCTGAGTGTGGTGAAGCATCTCGCAACCGTAGCGAAGCAAGGCTCGTTACAACACGTCCTTCTCCGCAGCACTCGCCAGCAGCACGCGCTCGTCGTCGCGGAATTGCGGCACTGCCTTCGAGGCCGTGTCGAACACCATCGTCGTCCGCTCCGGCACGGTGTAGGCGGGCCAGTGCGGGATGCCGGGATGGTTCGGGTTGCCGGTGCGGGCGAAGGCGATCCAGGCCGGGCTGATCTGCTCGGCGAGCGCCTGCGGTTCGGCCTGTTCGGTGCCGACCATCGAGGCCGAGCCCGCCACGTTGTCGAACACGAACGGATGCTCCATCGAATGCGGCGAACCCCACTTGCCGCCGTCCACCGGCGTCACCCAGTCGATCTCGTAAAGATAGACCGGCGCCTGGCCTTGCGCGGCCTTCAGGTCCGCGTGCCGCCAGGCGCCGCGGCGAAAGACGATCGCCGATACCATGTCGAAGAACAGCTGGCCCGGCGTCGCCTTCGGCGCCTTCTTGCGGAACAGCGCGATCGCCTCGTCCAGCTTGTCCGGTCCGAACCACGCCGAGAGCCGCTTGCGCATGGTGGACTCGTCGATGTCGAACAGGTCCGGCCGCGGCGTACCCATCAGCATGCTCATCTCGGTGGCGGTCGAGCCGATCATCAGCGGCACGTCGGCGGACACCTCCGGCGCTTTCGGCCAGCTCGGGCCTGCGGGCAGATTCTTGCCATCGGCGACCGGCCGCCAGACCGCGCGCCTCTCGGCCTGCGCTGCCTTGGCAATGGCCGCGACCAGGGTTCCCATCGGCAGGTCGATCAGCTTGCGCGCATCCGCGGGCTTAAGCTCGAGGCAGGCGAGCAGGGTATGCGCATGCTGCGTTGCCTGGTCTGGCGTCATCGCTTCCAGATGTGCGTTGCGGGCGTAGGTGCCGCTCTGGATGATCGCACGGTGGAACAGGCCCTTTGCCGCAGGCATCGCCATCACGGTGGCGACTTTGCCGCCACCGCCCGACTGGCCGAAGATCGTCACGTTGGCCGGATCACCGCCGAACTCGGCGATGTTGTCGCGCACCCATTGCAGCGCGGCGACCAGATCGAGCATGCCTGGATTGGCGTCGCCGGCTAATTCGGGGATCAACGCGCCGAGATACATGAAGCCGAATGCATTCAGCCGGTGGTTCAGCGTGACGACCACCACGTCGCCGCGCCGCGCGAGCCTTGTGCCGTCGAACACGCTGCGCGAGCCGGAGAGGGAGGCGAAGTCGCCGCCGTGAAACCAGACCATCACCGGCCGCTTGGCGCCGTCGTTCAGCGCCGGGGTCCAGATGTTCAGGCCAAGGCAGTCCTCGCCGATGCTGGTGGGATCGGTCCAGGAGGCGAATAGGCCGCGAATGGGCGCGGGCGGCTGCGGCGCCATCGACGGGTAGGTGAACGCATCGCGCACGCCGGACCAGGCCTGCGGCGGCTGCGGCCTGCGGAAGCGGTTGCTGTCCGAGGTGGGCGCGCCGTAGGGAATGCCTTTGAAGACGGCGATGCCGTCATTGGTGCGGCCGCGCACCTTGCCATACCGCGTTGCGGCGATCGGCTCCTGGGTTGCGGTGCCATTGGCCGGCTGCGCTTGCGATTGTGCCTGAATGTCCGCCATCATTTCCTCCCTCGGTGCGGGACCTGCGTCCTCTTGGCTCACCGGTACGATAGAGGATGGCCCGCGGGAAGGGATCGCGGTTTTGCG
This sequence comes from Afipia sp. P52-10, assembly GCF_000516555.1. Classification (NCBI taxonomy): domain Bacteria; kingdom Pseudomonadati; phylum Pseudomonadota; class Alphaproteobacteria; order Hyphomicrobiales; family Nitrobacteraceae; genus Afipia; species Afipia sp. P52-10. Next base: position 45,307 of record NZ_AZSJ01000002.1, read on the forward strand.
AACAGGTCATGTCCAAACCGACATGGCTCAAGGACATGGCTCAAGGACATGGCTCAAGGGCATGGCTCAAGCGGTTCGGCTGCAGGTCGCAGTCGAGGTCGTGCGCCGTTGGATGCGGCTCGCGTGATCCGGCGAAGGCACAGCAGCGTACGGTTCGTCTGAACGTCCGTTCACGCCCGCGAACCTGCGCGGCGCCGTACGACTTTGGATTTGTTTTCAGCGCACGCGTCCCGACAAAAGATTGCACTCGCATGACAGTCACACTACAGTTTTATGACGCGGGTGCGGTCCGGCCGCCTCGTGTCGCCTGCTGGCCGCCGCCAGACCGAGGGCAAGTCCGAGCCGGGTTTCGTTTCGTGTTCGGATCATGGCGCCGCTGCTTCCGTCCGAGTCATCCAAAGCCGCCACTGCGGCCTCGCCTGGCGCAACGGGCGTGGGCACGAATAGGGCTGCAGGCATCTGGCGCATTGCCGTCGTGTCGAAGCGCTGGTTCGGGTTGCGGACGGCGATCGTCGTCGCACTCTATCTCGCCTGTATCGGCGTGCTCTATCGCTTCGAGTACGGGCCGCTGCACGCGATGCTGGCATTGTCGGCGCTGGCGTTCGCCTGCTGTCTCGTCATCGCGCTGTTCCGCCGCCCGGCGATTGCGGCGGCGCTGACGCTGGTCGTGATCCTGATCCTGGCGGCGCTGTCGGAATTGAAGTTCGGCGTCACCCAGCTCACGCTGACGTTCCTCGATTTCCTCATCGTCGATCGCGACACGTTCTCGTTCCTGATGACGACCCATCCGCAGCTGAAGACGCAAATCGTGCTGGGCGCGGTTGTCGCACTGCCGCTCGCCTGGCTGATCATCCGGTTCGACCCGTTCCGCATCCGCCGCCGCGCGGCGCTGATCAGCGCCGGCGGTGCGCTCACGGTGATGACGGCGCTGTCGGTGGCCTATCCCGAGCAGCCGTGGGAGCCGTTCCAGGGCGTCAACCACATTTCCAATCTCGCGCGCTCCGGCGTCACCGCGGTCTCGCACCTTGCCGAGAACGGTTGGATCGAGGCCGAGCCGAAGTCGCTGCTGCGCTCCGCCTACGCCGCGCCCGCCGACGATTGCGACGCCGGCGTTCGCCGTCCGCATATCATCCTGCTGCTGGATGAATCGAGCTTCGACATCACCGCGGCACCGGGCATCAAGGTGCCGGACGGCTATTCCGACTTCTTCAAGTCGTTCGACGGCAAGACGCGCACCTTCATGGCCGAGTCCACCGGCGGGCCGACCTGGTACACCGAGTTCAACGTGCTGACCGGGCTGTCGGCGCGCTCGTTCGGCAAGATGCGCTACTATGTGACGCGGATCGCGGCCGGTCGCGTCACGCGCGGCCTGCCGCAGGCGCTGAAGCGCTGCGGCTACCGCACGTTCTCGCTCTATCCGAGCTACGGCAACTTCCTCTCGGCACGCAACTTCCAGCGCTCCACCGGCGTCGGCCACTTCGCCGACGCCGCCGATATGAGGGCGCCGGACGAGCAGCAGCCGGACACATTCTACTTCGATCAGGCGTTGCGGCTGTTCGAGCGTGAGCGCGACGGCACCACGCCGCTGTTCGCCTTCGTCTACCTTGCTGCCAACCACTTCCCCTGGACCACCGTGTTCCGTCCCGACCTCACGCCGGACTGGAGCGGACCCGGTAACACCGCTGAGGTCGATGAGTATATCCGCAGGCAGGCGATGACGGTGGAGGCCTACACGAACTTCGTCGCCGCGTTGCAGGCGCGTTATCCGGACGACGAGTTCCTGATCGTCCGTTTCGGCGATCATCAACCGGCGTTGTCGCAGAAGGTGCTGGAGCCGGATCTGCCCCCGGGCGAACTGGGCAAGCGGGTGCAGGCGTTCGATCCGCGCTACTACGCGACGTATTACGCGCTCGATGGCATCAACTACCGGCCGAAGAACGTGGGGTCGGCGCTGGCGACGCTGGATGCGGCCTATCTGCCGATCGTGGTGCAGGAGGCGGCGGGCGTGCCGCTCGATCCATCCTTCGCCGAGCAGAAGCGGATCATGCTGCGCTGTGGCGGAACATTCTACGCCTGTCGCGAGGGTGCCGAGGCGCGGCGTTTCAACCGGCTCTTGATCGACGCGGGCCTGATCAAGGGGCTGTGACGGTTATTCCCTCTCCCCGCACGCGGGGAGAGGTGAAGAAGGGCTTGCCCCAGCCGACGCTCCCTTCGACCTCATCCTTCGAGACGCGCATTCCGCGCTCCTTCAGGATGAGGACGACTGCCGACGCGCGCGAGGCGCGTTATCGCCCGCCGATCTTCTCCCACAGCCACTGCGCCACCTCGGTGGCAGAGCTTGCGCCGTTGACGCCGCCCGCGCGCAGGTTCGCCTCGCGCATGGTGGCGATGTCGATCCTGCCGAGCAGCGGCCGCAGCGCAGTCTGCAGCGCCTCGTCATCGGCGCGGCGCGGCGCCAGCAGCAGCACCGCATCATAGGGCGGGATGGCCTGCTTCGGATCGCCGAGGGTCACCAGATCGTATTGGGCGATCAGGCCGTCGCTGGTGTAGCCGGCGATGATATCGACCTCGCCGGACGCGACCGCCGCGTACATGAAGTCCGGCTGCATCTGCCGCTCATTACGAAAGGCGAGGCCGTAGGCGCCGCGCAACGCGTTCCATTCGGGCCGCGAGAAAAATTCGTAGTCGCCAGCGATAGTCATAGCGCCTGCATGCGGTGCGAGGTCGGCGATGCTTTTAATGCCGAGCGCTTCGGCGCGCTTGCGCGGCATCACCAGCGCATAGGCGTTCTCGAAACCGAGGCTGCCGAGCAGGGCCACACCATAGCGCTCGCGCAGCATCGCGGTGAGATCGGCTAGGATCTGCTCCCGCGGCTTAATGTCGGTGCGGCGGAGCTGGTTGACCCAGAGCGTGCCGGAGTAATCGACATAGGCGTCGATCTCGTTGGTGGCGAGGGCCTCGAAGATCACGCTGGAGCCGAGTCCCTCGCGCTGCCGCGCCGGCAGGCCAGACGCGTGCAACGCCTTGGCGATCAAGCCAGACAGCACGTAGGATTCGGTGAAGGTCTTGGCGCCGACCACATAGGCGGCGCGTGATTGGCCGGGCATCGGGGCAAACGCCAGCGCCACCAGCGCGGCGAGACCCGTGAGGCCGATGACGATGCGGGCCCCGCTGCGCAGCCTTGCGCCGCTTTCCAACAGCGCCAGCAGCTGATCGACCAGCAGCGCCAGCACGGCGGCGGCGATGCAGCCGAACAGCACGAACACCCAGTTCTGGGTTTGCAGGCCGGTGAAGATATAATTGCCGAGGCTGGTCTGGCCGATCGGGGTCGAGAGGGTGGCGGTGCCGATCACCCAGACGGCGGCGGTGCGGATGCCGGCCATGATCACCGGCAGCGCCAGCGGCAGCTCGACCAGACGCAGCGACTGGCGTGGCGTCATGCCGACGCCCTTGGCGGCGTCGATCAGGTCGACGCTGACGCCCTGTAGGCCGGTGATCGTGTTCCGTAACACGGGCAGCATGCTGTAGAGCGCGAGTGCCAGCACCGCGGGCAGGAAGCCGAAGGCGGAGAAGCCGAGGCCGAACGCGCGCAGCGACCACGCCGAGAGGATCAGCAGCAGCGGATAGAACAGCGCCAGCAGCGCCAGCCCCGGCACCGTCTGTACGATGCTCGCCGCCGCAAGGAACAGGCCGCGCAGCGCCGGGCGGTTGCGTACCGCCAGCGCCAGCGGAAAGCTGACAGCGAGGCCGAGCGCCAGTGCCGCGATGCTGACACGCAAGTGGCTGCCAAGATAATCCGGAAGCCGGTCCAGGGCTTCGGTCCAGCGCGGGTCCACCATCATGGCCGCGCTCCGCCGTTGCGCAGCAGCGCATTCAACCGCTCGGTCTGCCGGCGCGGCGTGCGCAGCAACTCGCCGACATAGCTTTGCGGGCTTACGGCAAGCTCGGCGGCGGTGCCGTCCGCGATCAGCCGGCCGCTCTGCATCACCGCGATCCGGTCCGCCAGCAGCATCGCCTCGGTGATGTCGTGGGTGATCATCACCGTGGTCAGCTTGAGGCTGTCATGCAGCATGCGATAGTCGTCGCCGAGCGCGTCGCGCGTCACCGGATCGAGCGCGCCGAACGGCTCGTCCATCAGCACGATGGCAGGTTTCGCGGCCAGCGCGCGGGCAACGCCGACGCGCTGCCTCTCGCCGCCGGACAATTCGTGCGGATGGCGATCGCGATAGCGCCCCGCATCGAGGCGCACCAGGGCCAGCAGCTCATCGACCCGTTCGGCGATCGCGCCGTTCGCGGCGCCGAGCAACTTCGGCGTGATGCCGATGTTCTCGGCGACGCTCATATGCGGGAACAAGGCCGCGCTCTGGAACACGGTGCCGATCCTGCGTCGCAGCGCGATCGGGTCGAGGCAAAGCACATCCTCGCCGTCGATCATCACCTGGCCTTCGTCCGCATCGATCAGACGGTTGGCCAGCCGCAGCAGCGTGGTCTTGCCCGAACCGGACCCACCGACGATGCAGCGGAATTCGCCAGCAGCGATGTCGAGCGAGACGTCCTGCAGCGCACGCACGCGGCCGCCATCGAAGCTCTTGCCGGCATGCGCGTAACGGATCGCTGGAGGTGTTGCGGCCATCACCCATGCCGCTACCACACCAACGCCTCACGACCAAGCGCGTGCTCTTGCAAGTTGGCACGGGACGTCGGAACGTGCGCAGGCAAAGGAAACGACAACAACTATGCAGGCGGGACTGTATCTCGGCTGCTTCTGATGTCGTCCTCGCGAAAGCGAGGACCCAGTAGTCCGGGACGCTCGTGATGGAGCCGAGGGTTCTCGGCCTACTGGATGCCAACTTTCGCGGCATGACGCGGGTTTGTGGATAGCGGGGGACAGGTGCAGGATACAGGGCAGGTGGGCAAGACTCAGTTGGACGAGACCCAGTTGGAAAAGACTCAGTCGAACAAGGCCGTTGCGCTCGATGCCGTCACGGTGGCGTTCCATGTCGCCGACCGCGGCGTCTATACGGCGGTGGAGCGGGCGGATCTCAGCGTGGCGTCCGGCGAGTTCGTCGCCATCGTTGGGCCGACCGGTTGCGGCAAATCGACGTTGTTGAATGTGGCTGCCGGCCTGCTCAAGCCCGCCGAGGGCCGGGTGAGGATTTTCGATGCGCCGCTGACGCGGCTAAACAAGCAGGCCGGCTACCTATTCCAGGCCGATGCGCTGTTTCCCTGGAAGACCGCGCTGGAGAATGTGGCGATCGGCCCAGAGACCGCAGGTGTGCCGCGCGCGAAGGCACGCGCCGATGCGCAGACGTGGCTGACGCGGGTGGGGCTCGGAAACTTCGCCAACCGCTATCCGCACATGCTGTCCGGCGGCCAGCGCAAGCGCGTCGGCCTCGCGCAGGTGCTGATCCGCGATCCGAAGATCCTGCTGATGGACGAGCCGTTCGGTCCACTGGATGCGCAGACGCGGCAGATCATGGGCAACCTGCTGCTGGAATTATGGACCGCGGACCGCAAGGCGGTGCTGTTCGTCACCCACGACCTGGAGGAGGCGATCGCGCTCGCCGACCGCGTCGTCATCATGTCGGCCGGACCCGGCTCGCGCATCATCGGTGACTGGCGCGTGCCGCTGGCGCGGCCGCGCGACATCTCCGAGGTGCGGCTGGAGAAGGAGTTTCATGAGCTGCATCGCGAGATTTGGTCGGTGCTGAAGGACGAGGTGCTGAAGGGCTACGCGCAGTCGACTCTTTCGCCCGCGGGAGCGGCGTCATGAACCGCGCCGTCTTGCTCGCCTTGCAGGTGCTGGTCGCGGTGGTGCTGATCGGCCTCTGGCATGTGCTGACGACCGTGCCGATCGGCGGCGTGAAGCTGCTGCCGCCGTTCTTCTTCTCGACGCCCTATGATGTCGCCGTTCGCATCATCAAGTGGTTCGTCGAGGGCTCGATTTGGAAGCACCTGTACATCACGCTGCTGGAGTCGGTGCTGGCGTTCGTGATCGGTTCGCTCGGCGGCGTGCTGATTGGCTTCTGGTTCGCGCGCAGACAGCTCGTCGCCGCCGTGTTCGATCCCTACATCAAGATGATGAACGCGCTGCCGCGCGTGGTGCTCGCGCCGATCTTCGCGCTGTGGCTGGGCCTCGGCATCTGGTCGAAGGTGGCGCTCGGCATCACACTGGTCTTCTTCGTGGTGTTCTTCAACGTCTATCAGGGCGTCAAGGAGGTGAGCCCGACCGTGCTCGCCAACGCGCGCATGCTCGGCATGAGCGAACGGCAGTTGCTGCGCCATGTCTACTGGCCGTCGGCGCTGTCATGGATGTTCTCCTCGCTGCACACCTCGGTCGGCTTCGCCGTGGTCGGCGCGGTGGTCGGCGAGTATCTCGGTTCGGCGGCCGGTCTCGGCTACCTGATCCAGCAGGCGGAGGGCGTGTTTGATGTGGCGGGCGTGTTCGCCGGCATGATCGTGCTGGCGGTGTTCGTGGTCTTGATCGACCTGATCGTCACCGCGATCGAGAAGCGGCTATTGGTCTGGCGGCCGAGTCCTGGCGACGCGCGGGGTTAGTGGAGCGGATTTGACATTCGCATCTTGCGTCGCTGCTGGTTCGCCGTGCGAATGTCAAATCCAAAGCTCCACTAGGCTATCATGTTTGCTAGTGGTTTTTGATTCCAACATCTGCAGAAGGCCTTACTGCGCTGGGATGTAAATGTTGGACTCGAACCACTAGGCGTAAGCCACCCAGCCGCGGAAGCTGAAGGCCGCATAGAACAGGCTGACATCGTGGAAACCGGCCTCGCGCAGGATCGCTTCGTCCTGTTCCGGGGCGAGGATGTGGGTTTTGGAGTCGATCGCCAGACGCGCGTTCGCCGCCTGATCTGGATCGAGACCGGACGCGATCAGGAACGCGGCGTGCCGCGACAGCCAGCGAGCGCGCGCGTCGTCATCCTGCGGAAAGCTCAGGTGAGCGGTGACGAACGGCGCGCCAGGTTTGAGACGGTTCCGAATCGCGCTGGCGGTGCGCCGTCGTTCGTCGCGCGCCATGAAGTGAAAGGTGAGAAGACAGCTCGCCGCATCGAATGGCCCGTCCGGCGCGTCGTCGATGATGCCCTGGTGCAGACGTGCGCGTGCCGCCAGTGGTCCAAGCGTTTGTTCCGCCAGCTTAAGCATCGGCGCGGATGGATCGACGCCATCGAAGGACCAGTCCGGATAGGCTTCGGCAAAGGCCCTCAATTCCAGCCCGCCACCGGCGCCCAGAACCAGCACCCGCGCATCGTCCGGGCTGCGCTCCGCGAGCAGCAGCGCCGCCATCCGCTGCATCGCTTGGTAGCCTGGCACAAAACGCGGTGGTCCGTCGGCGTAATGAGCCACGGCCTGGGGATCGGCGAATGCGTCCATCGGTTCACTCATAGGGTTGGCCACCGACGATCTTGCTTCATGTAACTTCATATGTTTCATGATGCGGCGAAGGTCAAGCCCGCCGTAGCGGGGGAGCTGCGTATCATGCGGCCTTTGCCGCTCTGGCGGCGTCGGCGACCGACCGGTATAACGGCGCCCAACGGTTTCCAGGGAGGACGTGAATGAAGGTGTTGAAGACTTGGTTCGGCGTGTGGGCCGGCGCTCTGGCGCTGTCAGCGATGTTTGCCGGCGCGGCTTCGGCGCAGGCGATCGAGAAGAAGGATCTCACCCTCGGTGTCGGCGGCAAGGGGCTGCTGTATTACCTGCAGCTGACGTTGACCGAGCGGCTCGGCTATTTCAAGGACCAGGGCCTCAACGTCACCATCACCGACTTTGGCGGCGGCGCCAAGGCGCTGCAATCGCTGATCGGCGGCTCAGCCGATGTCGTTACCGGCGCCTACGAGCATACGATCCGCATGCAGGTGAAGGGTCAGCCGATTACAGCGGTGCTTGAGCTCGGCCGCTTCCCCGGCATCGTGCTCGCGGTGCGCAAAGACAAGGCCGCGCAGGTGAAATCGTTCAAGGACCTGAAGGGCATGAAGATCGGCGTCACGGCTCCAGGCTCCTCGACCAACTTCTTCGTCAACGCGCTGATCGCCAAGGACGGGCTGAAGCCGGAGGATGTGTCGATCATCGGCGTCGGCACGGGCTTGAGCGCCGTCGCCGCCATGAAGAAGGGCGACATCGACGCGATCTCCAACCTCGATCCGGTGATCACCAAGCTGCAACAGGACGGCGACGTGGTGGTGCTGGCGGATTCGCGCACCGAAGAGGACAACAAAAAGCTGTTCGGCGGCAACAACCCGGCAGCGGTGGTCTATTTCAAGCAGGACTTCATCGACAAGAACCCGAACACCGTGCAGGCGGTGGTCAACGCATTCTACAAGACGCAGAAGTGGCTCGCCGCGGCGACGCCGGAGGATGTCGCCAAAACCGTGCCGGAGGAATACTACCTCGGCGACCGGGCGCTTTACATCGCCGCGGTGAAGGCGTCGAAACCGATGTATTCGGTCACCGGCATCATCCCGCCGGAGGGCATGAAGAACGCGCTCGATATGCTGGTGCGGTTCGATGCGGAGATGAAGGACGCCAAGGTCGATCTGTCGAAGACATTCAACGACAGCTTCGCTAAGAAGGCCGCCGCGCAGATGTGAGCGGCGACGGCCTTGTTTTTGTCAAAGCGGCGGGGGAAACCTCGCCGCTTTCGTTTGAATTGATACGCAGCCAGGGCAAATACTGTCATTCCGGGGCGCGAGCAAAGCTCGCGAGCCCGAAATCCATAACCACGACAGGGGCTATGGATTCCGGGCCTGCGCCACCTCAAGTCGGCTGTTGCCGACTTGAGCACTTTAGAATGCTGAACTCGGGTAAACTCGAGTTCAGTTTGCGCATCCCGGAATGGCAGCGTGGATAGCTCCGCTCCGGAATCATTGTCGTTGGTGAGGTTCAACTGCCCATGTTCACGGTTCACCACGTCGCCGCGCTCGATCTTGCCTTCAAGCCGATGGACTGGCCGTTCGCGACCGAGCGGGCGGCCGAGATCGCGCAGCATTTCGCCAGGCTGAAGCAGGTGAAGCCGGCGATCTGGAATGGGCGCATCCTGCAATGCCGTAATCGCCGGATCGAGGATCGCGTCTACCGGGCTGATTATTTCGAGACTGACTTCGCAGCGTTCATGGCCTGGCGCGACTGGAATGCGGCCGCCAACGGTGTGTCGCACTGCTTCGGCGGCGGCGCGTTGCGGAGCGCGGATGGCGCGTTCGTGCTCGGGACGATGGCAGACCACACCGCCAACGCAGGCCGCGTCTACTTTCCGGCGGGCACACCCGAACCCGGCGATATCGTCGCGGGTCGCGTCGATCTCGCCGCCAGCGTCGCGCGCGAGATCACCGAAGAAACCGGGCTCGAGGTGACCGACTATGTCGTCGAGGACGGCTGGGCCGTCGTCGAGGGGCCGCGCTTCAGCGCCTGCTATCAGCCGCTGCGCGCGCATCTGCCCGCGGCCGCGCTGGTCGAGAAGATCAACGCTTTCCTGCGCCGCGAGACACAGCCGGAGCTGAGCGAGATCATAGCCGTCCGCAACCTCGACGACTTGCCCGCGTCCGCGCCCGAATTCGTCCGCGCCTTTCTCGCCGATGCGTTCGCCCGGCGCGAAGGCGCTTGACCGGCGGGTTGCTGGCGTGCCCGGCGAAGGGCCTGTACTGTTGCGACCGGCTGATCAGCAATAGGATGGATCATGGGTGACAAGAAGAGGGCGGAGAAGGGTGAGAACCCGAAGAACGTGGATCTGTCGGCGTTCGTACGTCCCTTCACGGTCAGCGATCCGCGCAACTTCCGCCTGAAGCAGTTCGCCACCGCCGAGAAGGGTGGGCTCGACAAGCACGCCGCCAGACAGCTCCTCGATGTCAACCGCGCGCGCTTGGACGAACTGCAACAGCGGCTCTATGCGGAGAACCGCTGGTCGCTGCTGTTGATCTTCCAGGGCATGGATGCGGCGGGCAAGGACAGCGCGGTCGAGCATGTGATGCGCGGCATCAATCCGCAAGGCTGCGAGGTGCATTCGTTCAAGGTGCCGACCACCAAGGAGCTCGATCACGATTTCCTCTGGCGCAGCACGATTGCGCTGCCCGAGCGCGGCCGCATCGGCATCTTCAACCGCTCCTATTACGAGGAGCTGACGGTGGTGCGGGTGCACCCGGAGGTATTGGCGAAGCAGCGGCTGCCGGCGAAGCTCGTCAGCAAGAACATCTGGCGCGAGCGCTTCGAGGATATCACCGCGTTCGAGCGCTACCTGTCGCGCAACGGCACGATGATCCTGAAGTTCTTCCTGCACGTCTCCAAGGAGGAACAGCGCAAGCGTTTCCTCGATCGGCTGGAGGAGCCGGCGAAGTGGTGGAAGTTTTCGATGGGCGACATCGCCGAGCGAGCGCTGTGGGACAAGTACCAGGCGGCCTACCAGGATGCGATCCGCAACACCGCGACCGCGTTCGCGCCGTGGCATGTGGTGCCGGCCGACCACAAATGGTTCGCGCGCGTGGTGATCTCCGCCACCATCGTCGAGGCGCTGGAAAAGCTCGATCCCAAATTCCCGAAGGTCGATAAGAGCCAGTCGCCGGAATACGAGACAGTGCGCAAGGCTCTGCTGGCCGATGCGCCGAAAGCCGCGAGGGCGGCGAGCAAGGTATCTGGCAAGACATCCGGCAATGGCGGCAGGAAAGGCTGAGAGTCTGCGGCTGCACGGGGACATCCGAGCCTTATGGAACAGCAGCCGCAGGGTGGCTCAGGAAGCAGATGGGACAGCCATTCTGACCCTTTTTAGCCGTTGCAGGGCCGGAGCGTTGTCGGTTAGAAACCCGGCACGCGCCGAACGGACCTTTGATAGCGAACCCGGGCCTGGACCCGGCAACGGACCGTCAAGGGTTTTCGCCGATGATGGGCGCGGATGAAGGCAACGGGACGATGATTCGCGGAATTTCGAGCGCAGCTAACGGAGTGGCCGCCCAGGCCGTGTCCGCGCGCGCCTCCGCGCCGTCGCTTGCTATGCCGTCCCTCGGTCTGCTCGGCCTGCTGCTTCTTAGCCGCCCCTGAGGGCCGTCTGGGCGTGATCGCCTGGGCACTCAGGGGGCTCACTGCGAACCGACTGACATCGCTTGATCGAAATCCCTTTGCGCCTCCGAGAACCAGCGCATATCCGTATCGCCAATCGTTGATTTGCTTGCGGACGATGCGCCGGGCGCAGCCCTAAAGACCAGAGGACTTCCAATGACCGCCTCCACCCCGTCGAACCAGGACCGCGTCTATATCTTCGACACCACCCTGCGCGACGGCGAGCAGTGCCCCGGCGCGACCATGACCTTCGAGGAGAAACTGAAGGTTGCCGAAACGCTCGACACCATGGGTGTCGATATCATCGAGGCGGGCTACCCGTTCGCCTCAGACGGCGATTTCGAAGCGGTGCGCGAGATCGCCAAGCGGAGCAAGAACGCGGTGATCTGCGGTCTCTCCCGCGCCGCCCACAAGGATATCGACCGCTGCGCCGATGCGATCAAGCCGGCCGCGCGCGGCCGCATCCACACCTTCCTGTCCACCTCGCCAGTGCACATGAAGTACAAGCTGCAGATGGACCCGGAGCAGGTGTTCGAGATGGTGATCTCGTCGGTGACCCGCGCGCGTAACCACACCGACGACGTCGAGTGGTCGTCGGAGGACGGCACCCGCACCGAATTCGAGTTCCTGTGCCGCTGCGTCGAGGCCGCGATCAACGCCGGCGCGACCACGATCAACATCCCCGACACGGTCGGCTATGCGGTGCCGGAGGAGTATTACGACCTGATTAAGCGCGTGCGCGAGACCGTTCCCAACGCCGACAAGGCGCGCTTCTCCGTGCATTGCCACAACGATCTCGGCATGGCGGTGGCGAATTCGCTCGCCGGTGTGCGCGCCGGTGCGCGGCAGATCGAATGCACGCTGAACGGCATCGGCGAGCGCGCCGGCAACGCCGCGCTCGAGGAGGTGGTGATGGCGATGCGCGTGCGCAACGACAAGCTGCCGTACTGGAACAACATCGAGAGCACGATGCTGACCCATGCCTCCAAGCTGGTGTCGGCGGCGACCTCGTTCCCGGTGCAGTACAACAAGGCGATCGTCGGGCGGAACGCGTTCGCGCACGAGAGCGGCATCCATCAGGACGGCATGATCAAGAACGCGCAGACCTACGAGATCATGCTGCCGGAGACGGTCGGCGTGAAGGCGACCTCGCTGGTGATGGGCAAGCACTCCGGCCGCGCGGGCCTGATCCACAAGCTGGAGGAACTCGGCTACAAGCTGTCGCGCAACCAGATCGACGACGTGTTCGTCCGCTTCAAGACGCTGGCCGACCGCAAGAAGGACATCTACGACGAGGACATCGAGGCGCTGGTGGACGAGGAGCTGGCGCAGGCGCAGAACGTGCTGAAGCTCGTGTCGCTGACGGTGATCGCAGGCACGCACGGGCCACAGCGCGCCACCATGAAGCTCGACATCGACGGCCACGTCCGCCTCGAGGAGGCGGAGGGCAACGGCCCCGTGGACGCGGTGTTCAAGTGCATCAAGTCGCTGGTTCCGCACGACGCGACGCTGGAGCTCTATCAGGTGCATGCGGTGACCGAGGGCACGGATGCGCAGGCGGAGGTGTCGGTGCGGCTGTCGCACAACGGCCGCTCGATGACCGCGCGCGGCTCCGACCCAGACACCCTGGTCGCCTCCGCCAAGGCCTATCTCGGCGCGCTGAACAAGCTCGTCACCAAGCACGAGCGCGACAAGGTGAAGGCGAGCGCCGCCGAGTAAGGCGGGCCGTCTGCGAGCGGGGTTTGCATCGAGACCCGCCGGGGCGGTCTCCGGCGGGTCTGCATGTGAGGACCACGCACCTGTGCGCTGGCCTGCGGCCGGTGCCGCGTGATAGGCCTGCCAATGCCGTTTGGCTGCGCCATCCGCCCCATTCCGGGACGGACGGCTCGTTGCCATTACGCGGAAATCGCGCGGCTGGCGCGTGGCCGGCTGGGGCGGGACGAAAAACCTGAAAAACCACAGGAAAAGGTGGTTCACCTTGCTGGACAGGGCGGTTTTGCTTTGCTAAACGACGCCCTCCTTGAGGGGTTTCGACCTCTTTCGGACAGGGCCTTCCGGCCCTTTCGGGCGATTAGCTCAGTTGGTAGAGCAGCTGACTCTTAATCAGCGGGTCCACAGTTCGAGCCTGTGATCGCCCACCAATTTTCCCTAGCGGGCCAATCAGTTGCGTCGAGGCATCCTCGGCGCAACTTTTTGTTTCTGCAGTCCGGTGCGGCTTTGTGCGTGATCTCTCTCACCGAGAGCTCAACGAAAAGATCCGCTCGGATCACTGGCGCGTCTTTGAAGACTGTGTCGCCCACGGTCTCGGCCGCCATCTCTCAGGTGTGTTGTTTCTCAGGTGTGTTGTTCTACGAACCTGCGCAATTTTCCCGCGTGGTTTCGAAGTGGGCAAGCCTTGAGAGCACTGCATCGGCAAAGCCGTTGCGATGGCTACTGGCCATTCGCTGGCGCGCCCCGGTCAGACCACTCCGGCGGCACGCCGAGGCGCCCAGCGATGAATCCGACCACACCGGGGCTCCGGCCAAACATCTCACAGGCGGCATATTTGGGCTTGCCGCCGATGGCCGCTCGGATGAGCTCGAGCGAGGGTATACGCGGGGGTTGTCCGAACGGCGTGGTGCCGGTGACGAGAAGCTGACTGAAGTCTCCGCTGAACGACGCCGCAAGATCATATGCGTCGCTGGCAGCCGAGATGGTGGGTGAATTGGTGAAGGCGTTGGCGCCGCGCGCCCAGATCATCGCCGCCTGCTGCCGGCCGGTCTGATCCTGCGCTTCGGCTTCGAGCGTCAGGCTGCCGAGTCCGATCGGCAGCCTCGGTATCGGCATCGGTCCTTCCACGCCCGCCAACTTCGGTGCGATCGATGCCACTTTCGACAGAGCCGCAGCGACTTCGTCGGTCGGCGCCGCATGGGTGATGACGACGCGCACCGTGAGCTCCGCCGGCTGATCGGGGCCAACCACCTGAAGCCGCTCGCTCACACCGGTACAGAGCGAGCGATCGACTGCATTCGCGACGACTGCGCGCTGCTTCGGGGACAGCTTCGGTGACGCAGCTTGTGAAAACACGGTCGGCACGATGCGCACGGTCTTTGCGGCGAGCACCTCGTCCTTGCTGACATGGATCATCGATTGCGCCAGCATGCCGTTCGAGGGGATCATGTTGTCATAGCTCGACAACGATCCGCTTCGGGTTATCGGCGCGCTGGCGCAGCCCGTCAGCAGGGCGGCGATCGCGCAGCCCCCGAGCAAGGGCCGCCGCGTGTCCCATGTGCTTCCCCTGCGCAGGGGCCGCCGAGCGTTTCCAGACACGCTCATCGCTGAGCCGATCCGCCCCAATGAGCGGCGGCGGCCTGTGGCCGCAGCCGCTTCTGAACCCATGTCCGGTTCAGGTGTCGGGGCCGTCATGTCGGCAGCAGCGGCCGTTGAGGGGAGCCGTCGCTTGAGGCCGCGACGCGACAACCACGCATTGATCATGGGGATTGGCATTCCTGGACTGATTGCGCATTTGCACGAGCAATGGTGATGCGCCAAGATTGCACCAACATTACCCGGCGCTGCCCTCCAGGAATGAGCCCGCTCCGGGCGAAGGGATGCCAGTCCCAGACTGTGGTCGGACCCTCAAAAAGCCAGGATCGCCATGTCGAAATGGCAGAGGTGGCAGGGCAAGCAGGGCCAACAAAGCCTCAAGTTCTGGCACCACGCTGCCCACCGAGAAGTCATCAATCAGGCTCGACCATGCGCTCCCTTGTCATAGAAGATGAGTACGAGGTCGCATCGTACATCGCCAAATTGCTGGACGAATGGAATGGCCTCGTTGACATCGTCAGCAGCATCGAAGACGCAAACGAGGCATGTCATAACTTCAGGTATGACTTGGCGATCGTCGATCGTGGATTGCCGGACGGCGACGCGCTTCAATGGCTCAAGGCATTCGACGCTCACTCCGAGCGACCCGCAATCATCATGCTCACTGCACGGGATGCAGGAGGCGACATCGTCGATGGCCTCAACGCGGGCGCGGACGACTATCTGACCAAGCCATTCGAACCGCAGGAATTGCTGGCGCGGGTTCGGTCGGTCCTTCGCCGTCCGCGCTCGGTGGCGCTGCCTTCGGTCCGTCTTGGCAACATCGAACTCGACGTCGGCACCAACAGGGTCCTGATCGCCGGACGCGAGATCCTTTTGCGACGCAGGGAGGCTCTGCTTCTGGAAGCGCTCCTGATCAGGCAAGACAGAGTCGTCACGCGCGATACGTTGGTCGCGGCCAT
The DNA here is from genome assembly GCF_000516555.1 of Afipia sp. P52-10. Taxonomy (NCBI): domain Bacteria; kingdom Pseudomonadati; phylum Pseudomonadota; class Alphaproteobacteria; order Hyphomicrobiales; family Nitrobacteraceae; genus Afipia; species Afipia sp. P52-10. The sequence continues at coordinate 60,630 of NZ_AZSJ01000002.1, forward strand.
CTATGGAATGAACGAAGAGATCGAATCGAACAGTCTCGAGGCGCAACTTTCTCGCCTTCGCCGAAAACTATCCGAGCACCGAGCGGATGTAGAAATACGCAGCATGCGCGGCATAGGCTACATCTTGAGACGGGTTGGGCACCATTGACGTCGATCAACCGCACCCTGATGTGGTGGCTGAGCCTGGCCGCTGGCGTGATATTTGTCGCGATGGTGGTGTCGATATTGGGAACCATCCATGTCACGAGCTGGGATCCAGCCCGGATTTGTAGGGCGGCGGTCTCCATCGTTGCCAAAACCATGACCCAAGCTTCGGGGCCGAATGCATCTTTGATATTCTCTGAGACCGATGATTTCTCCGCTCTGAACGCCAGCAGTCCGGAGCTGTGGTTTGCAGCATCGAAGGGGGCAGAGGTCTTTGAGTTCAATCGTGACCGACGCCCGCAGCTTCCCTTTGAGGTTCCCTATCAGGGATCCGCAACGAGGGCGATCTTCGCAAATGCTAACGCTGAACAGACCGTCTGCCTGGACGTGGTCGAGACGCCGGCGAGCGGCCTTGTCTTAACTGTCGCTGGTGCTCAGCCGACCTTTGGCATGTCGCTCAAGCACCGATTTTCGACCGTCATGATGGTGAGCTTGGCTATCGTCGGCTCGGCCTTTGCCGCGATCGTGGCGATCGGCGTCTTTCTTGCCGGCAGATTTGTCAAGCGTAGCATCGCGCGTGTGACAAAGATGGCGATCGCCATCGATCCCGCTGCCCCGCAAGGTTCAATCCCTCTCGCGGATGTCCCGCTCGAACTTCAGAGTCTTGTTAAGTCGTTGAACGGCGCCTTCGATGAGATCGCGACCTTCTTGGAACGCGAGCGCCGGTTTCTCGGAAACGCTGCGCATGAGCTTCGTACGCCATTGGCGATATTGAGAACAAAACTCGAAGGCGTGACCGATAGCAAACTGAGAGCGACGCTCGTTCTGGATACGCGTCGCCTCACATCGCTCGTGTCCGCCATGCTTGATCTCTCGCGGCTGAAGGGTGCTGAGCTGCAAAGAAATCCGGTCGACCTCGCAGAGGTCACGCGCGATGTCCTGGCCGACTACGGTCCGCTTGCCTTGGATCAAGGAATGGACCTGTCGCTTATCTCCGACTGTGACAAGCCGATCATCGTTCTCGGATCAAAGGAGGCGATCCGAAGCGCGATAGCAAATCTCGTTGGCAATGCGCTCGTCCATGCTTACGGCGCCAGAACCATTGTGGCGCGATTGTATCGAGACGGGGCGGTGTCGATCTGCGATGACGGTCGTCCTGTCGCGCAGGATCAGGCGTCTGGACGCTCTATGGTGGTCAAAAGCGCAGCGCTTGAGCATTCGGGCACCGGTTTGGGACTCCCGATCGTGAGGGAGATCATGGCCGCGCACCAAGGTCGCCTGAGTATGACCACCACGCCGGGCGGTGGAACGACGGCCCATCTGGTCTTCGACACCAACCTTGAGGAAACGCCTTAGCGGTGGTGTTCGGCCTCGTCGAGACGGAGCCGGATTGGCTCACCAGCCCGCATTCTGTCGCCTGACCAGGATGTCGCTATTCGGCGTGCGACGGCGCAAGAAGATATCTCTCTGAATTCACGCGCTTTAAGCGCGGATCTTCTAAATTTTCTCGCTCGTTGCGATGCTATTGCTTTTTTTTCCGAGCTGTTGACATGAATGTTTTTCATCGAAGACATCGGCGCTCGCTATGATCAAGGAGTCGATGATGAGTACGTTTCGTGCGCTGGTCGGAATAACATTTACAGCGGCATCGTTCTTCGTTTCGCCGGCACATGCGCAGGATGTCTTGCGCATCGGTGCGCCGTTGCCGATCACCGGTGCATTGGCGCCCGAGGGCGCCAAGCTGAAGCAGGGTTACGAGCTCTGGCAGGAGAAAGTCAACGCCGGCGGCGGCGTTAAGGCCGGCGACAAGACGCTGAAGGTTGAGCTCGTTTATTACGATTATCAGTCGACAACGCCGAGGGCGGTTCAGCTTGCCGAAAAGCTGGTCAATGACGACAAGGTGGATTTCCTGTTTTCGCCGTTCGGTTCGGGCGCGGCCAAGGCGGTGAGCGCGGTCGCCGAGAAATACGGTGTTCCGCTGCTGGCATCGAGCGCGTCGTCGGCCGAGGTGTTCGACCAGGGTTACAAGAACCTGTTCGGCCTCTACACCGACAACAGCACGCTGAGCGAGCCGATCGCTGATCTGGTCAAGGTGAAGATTCCGACCTTGAAGCGCGTCGCGATTCTGGCGCGGAACGATCTTTATCCGCTATCGCTTGGCAACGAGTTCGAGAAAAGCGCAAAGAAGCGCGGCTTCGAAGTTGTCTACTATGAGAAATATCCGATCGGCACGCTCGATCATTCGTCGGCACTGACCCAGCTGCGCGCGGCGAAACCCGATTGGGTGATTGTCACCGGCTACATCAACGACCTCATCCTGGTGCGGAAACAGGCGGCGGAACTGAAGGTTGGCGGTCAAGTCTATACGTTGATCAACGGCCCCGCCTATCAAGAATGGATCGACGCCGTTGGCCCGCTCGCGGAGAACGTCACGACGGCCAGCTGGTTTCATCCGGTCCTGAACTACAAGAGTGAGGACGTGTTCGGGTCGACCAAGGATTTCGTTGCGCAATTCAAGGCAAAGTACGGTGCCGAGCCGGATTTCACGCAAGCGTCGGGCTCCGCAGTCGGCGTGATCCTGCAGCTGGCCGTGGAACGCGCCGGATCGAAAGATCGGAACGCCGTCCGCGAGCAACTGGCAAAGGGCGGCTTCAAGACCTTCTTCGCGCCGGTTTCGTTCGGACCGACCGGGATTGCGAACTCGTACATTCCTCCGGTGTTCCAGATTCAGCAAGGGAAGGTGCAGGTGGTGTTTCCTCCTGACGTCGCGACGAGCGAATTTCGAACCAAGTAGCCATTCTTCTGTTCATTGCAGGTATGGCGGCTCCGTGAGCGGGGCCGTCACAGCCTTTCCTCGAAGGTTTGACGATGCTCTGGTTGCAGGTGCTGGTGAACGGGCTGGCGCTGGGCGGGCTTTATGCCTGCATCGCGGCGGGATTCTCGCTGGTATGGGGTGTGTTGAACATCATCAACATCCTGCATGGATCGTTGATTGTGCTGGGTGGCTATCTGGCGTTCTTCGCCCATCAGTATCTCGGCTTGAATCCGTTCCTGTTCGCGCCGTTCGCGGGCGCTTTGATGTTCGTGCTCGGCTTTGCAATCCAGCGAGCGATGATCAACCCGGTCATGATGCAGCCGGTGCTGATGACGCTGGTGCTGACCTTCGGCCTCAACCTCTTTCTCGACAACCTGATGCTGGCAGGCTTCAAGGCGGACTATCGTAAGATCAACCTGCAGCCGCCGCTGGGGGTTCTGGAATTCGGCGATATCATCCTGTCGGTCGATCGCGTCTATGCGGCGGCGGTCGGCCTCGCGCTGGTCGGAGCTCTGTGGCTGCTGCTGCGATTCACTCAGTTGGGGCGGGCCATCGTTGCGGTGCGGATGGATCGCGAGGCGGCCGCGCTGATGGGAATTGATATCAGGTTCACCTATGCGGTCGCGTTCGGGCTCGGCACCATGATGGCCGGGTCGGCGGGCGCGCTGCTCGCGGCGATATTCCCCATCTCGCCGGTGTCGTCGGGCGGATATCTTGGCAAAGCCTTCGTCATCTGCGTGCTCGGCGGACTTGGCAGCATTCCCGGTGTCGTGCTCGGCGGCTTCGCGCTCGGCGTGATCGAGGCCTTCGGCGCGCTGGCGCTGGGGCCGGAGAACGCGATCACGATCTCATTTCTTCTGCTAATTGCTCTCTTGATCGTACGACCGACCGGGCTCCTGGGGCGAAGGGGCTTCAACTGATGATACGTTGGATCTGGATCTCGATCGCATTGGTGGCTGCTGTCGCAGGGCTGCTGTCGTTCGGCGACAACTATCTGCTTCGCCTCGCTACCACGGTTGCGATGTATGTCACGCTCGCGGTGGCATGGAATATCGTCGGCGGGTTCACCGGCTATCCCTCGTTCGCGACCGCGGCCTTTTTCGGACTTGGCGCTTATGCGAGCGGCATCATGCTCGTCAATGGCGTGCCGCTGGGTGTCGCGTGGATAGGGGCAGGTGTGGTGAGCACGGTGTTCGCGGCGGCGCTCGGCCTCGCTGTTTTGCACTTGCGCGGGCACTACTTCGCCATTGGCAGCCTGGTCGTGGCGGATGTGCTGCGTGAGGTGACCAACACATGGGTCTCGTTCACCGGTGGCGGCATGGGGCTCAACGTACCGTTGGTAGGCGGCGCCGCCGCCGCGCAGGCGCGGTTCTTTCTGATATCGATGGCTATCCTTGCGGTCGCCGCCACGTTGACCGCGATCGGGCTGTCGCGTTCGCGTCTTGGCGTTGCCCTGCAATGTATCGAACAAAATGAGGACGCGGCGCAGGTGATTGGCGTCGATACGCGCCGCGCCAAGGTCGTGGCGTTCGCAATCTCTAGCCTGTTCATCGGCATCGCCGGTGCGATCTATGCATCGTGGACCACCTACATCGACCCGAGCGATGTCTACGACGTATCGCTATCGGTGAAGCCGATCATCATGGCGCTGCTCGGCGGCGTCGGCTCGCTGGCCGGACCGGTGATCGGCGCCTTTGTGTTCCTCGGGCTGGAAGAACTCATCTGGCGCAACAGTCTTGAATTCCACGCTGGCATCCTGGGCTTGCTCGTCGTCGCGCTGGTGTTGTTCCTGCCTGGCGGTCTGCGGGATTTGAAAGGGCGCAGTGTGCTGACGTGGGTGCGCGACAAGATGAAGGGGAGGACGTTGTGACCCCGCTTCTGACGCTGACCAATGTTTCCCGCAGATTCGGTGGTTTGTTGGCGCTTGACGGCGTGTCGCTCTCGCTGGCCGAAGGCGAGGTGATCGGTCTGATCGGCCCCAATGGCGCCGGCAAGACCACCTTCGTCAACGTCGTGACCGGCGTGCTCAAGCCGACGTCCGGCTCCATTGTATTCCGAGGCAAACGGATCGATGGCCTGCGGCCGGACCTCGTGGCGCGCGCCGGCGTGGCCCGCACGTTCCAGGTCGTGCAGCCGTTCCCGCGGATGACGGTGCGCGAGAACGTGGCGGCGGCGGCGCTGTTCGCCGGTGGCGTTGCGACACGGACAGAGGCTGTGGCCGCTGCCGACAGCCATCTCGAATTTTGCGGACTGGCCCGCGAGGCCGACAAGCTTGCAGGCTCGCTCTCGTTGGCCGGCAGAAAACGCCTTGAGCTTGCCAAGAGTCTGGCTGCCAAGCCGAAGCTTCTGATGCTCGATGAGGTCAATGCCGGCTTGAATGCGTCCGAAATCGATGACGCGTTGCGGCTGATCGCGGCGATTGCAGCACAGGGCATCACGGTTCTGTTGATCGAGCACCTGATGAAGGTGGTCTCCCGCTCGTGCTCCAGGCTCGCCGTCTTGCATCAAGGGCGCCTGATCGCGGATGGCCCGACCCAACAGATCATGCAAGATGAGGCTGTGATCGAAGCCTATCTCGGGCGGCGTTACGCGGAAGCGCAGAAAGGGGCCGGGATATGACCACGCCGCTGTTGCAGGTCTCGGAGCTTGCGGTCGCTTACGGTGATGTGCAGGTGGTCTGGAACGCCAGTCTCACCGTTGACGAAGGGGCCGTCGTGGTGCTGATCGGCTCGAACGGAGCCGGCAAGACGACCATTCTGCGGGCGCTATCGGGGCTTATCCATCCGGTGAGTGGCCAGATTGTCCTTGCCGGCGAGCTGATCGACGCGGCATCGCCGGTCGATTTCGTAAAGCGCGGCCTGATCCATGTGCCAGAAGGGCGTCGGTTGTTTCCTGGCCTGTCGGTGTGGGACAATCTCATGCTCGGCGCGTATATGCGCAGCGACAGGGAGGCCGTCGCGCGGGACATCGAGCGGGTGTTCTCGCTGTTCCCGCGGCTGCGCGAGCGGCGCCGCCAGGATGCCTCGACCTTATCGGGCGGCGAGCAGCAAATGTGCGCGATTGGCCGCGGCCTGATGGCTTCGCCGCGGCTCCTGCTGATCGATGAACTGTCGTTGGGCTTGGCGCCGAAGGTTGTCGATGAACTCGTTGCGGCGCTGCGCAAGGTCAACGCTGAGGGCACAAGCTTGCTGGTGGTCGAACAGGACGTCGCCACTGCCCTTGAGTTCGCCGATCACGCTTATATCATCGATCAAGGGCGCACGGTGCGTGGGGGCGCCGCGGCGGTCATCGCGAAAGACCCTGCGGTTCGCGCTGCCTATCTCGGACTATAGCGCCAAGCATCCCATCAGGTGGTCATGACAGAGCAACGCCCAACCGTCGAATACTACTTCAGTTTCATCTCGCTATGGTCCTATATCGGCAGCGTCGTCTTTCAGGAGATCGTCAAGCGTCACAACGTGCGCGTCGAATTCAAGCCGATTGATCTGCTGGCGATCTTTGCCGCGGGTGGGGGAAAGCCGGTGCGCCAGCGGCCGCCGCAACGGCAGGCCTATCGACTGGTCGAGATGGAGCGATGGAAGGCGATCCGCGGCATTCCGTTGGTGACCTGGCCGAAGTTCTATCCGGCGGATCCGTCGCTGGGTCATCGCATGCTGCTTGCCGCGATCAGGAATGGCGAGGATGTCACGGCGTTTGCTCATGCCGGGCTGAAGGCTGTGTGGGCGGATGAGCTGAACGTCGAGGATCCCGACACGCTCGTCCGGCTGGCCGACGCCAGCGGATTGAACGGTAAGCAGCGATTGGCCGAGGCTAGCGATCCGCAACTCCGTGAACAGGAAGCCAGCCTGACGCGTGAAGCCATTGATCGTCAGCTGTTCGGAGCGCCATTCTATTTCTATCGGGGTGAGCCGTTCTGGGGGCAGGACCGTCTCGATCTGCTGGAGATAGCGATCACGTCGCAACGCCCGCCGATCTTGCCACCCGAAGAGCTATAGTTCGCCGCACGGCATTCTGGCGCGATCGCCACCGTGGCGGGCTAGGCTCTGGCCTTTTTGGCATTTGTGCGCTGATCCTTGATGATCCTGTCGGCGATCCGGTGCGTTCGCCGATCCACGCGAGGGATTTGCGGCGAGGGCGATCGTTGTTTCCACAGTCGATGTCTCCGCGCACGCGGCCTTGCGCGAGCGACAACCGGTCTCTCGATCGGCTTCGCGTAAGCGGATCGGTGCACGACATGCGCCGGAGTTGAAACCGTCTCTGCAGGGCCCGACGACAAACATGGTCGTCCCACCGACGGTTCGATTTTGGAATTCATTTCCCGCCTTTCTGAGCTATCAAACCCATGCCCGATTGCGATCGTCATGGTGCGATGAGGGGCGTCCGCCGAACAATTCACCCGAGGAGATCGTCACGGTGAGCGTGGAATTTATCGGCTATGTCGGACACTTCAATTCCTCGGAGAGCGTACGGCGCACCGGCCCCGCAGTGGATGTTCCGTATATCGAGGCGATGGCCAAGGCGCAGGAGTATGTCGGCTTCGACCGGGTGCTGGTCGCGTTCCATTCCAATTCAGCCGAAAGCGTGCTGATCGGCCAGCACATCGCGCACGTCACCGAGCGGCTCGGTTTAATGATCGCTCACCGTCCGGGATTCACGCAGCCGACACTTGCGGCGCGCCAGCTCGCCACGCTCGATCAGTTCTCGAAGGGCCGGGTCGCCGTCCACATCATCACCGGTGGTGACGACGCGGAGCTTGCGCAAGACGGCGATCACCTAACCAAGGACGAGCGCTATGCCCGCGCCAGCGAGTATCTCGACGTTGTGCGCCAGGAGTGGACTGCGACTGCGCCCTTCGATTATGCAGGCAAGTACTACAATGTCGTCCGTGGCTATGGCGACGTGAAGCCGTACCGGCCAGACGGAATTCCAGTCTTCTTCGGCGGCGCATCGGCCGCGGCCATCCCTGTGGCCGGTAAGCACGCGGATGTCTACGCCCTCTGGGGCGAGACCTACGATCAGGTACGCGAATTGGTCGGTCGCATCCGCGCCGCGGCGGCGCCCTATGGCCGTTCGCCGCGCTTCAGTCTCTCGCTTCGCCCTGTGCTCGCGGATACCGAGGAGAAGGCCTGGGCGAAGGCCGAGGACATTCTTGCGCGCGCCAAGGCGTTGCGCGCGGCAGGCGGCAGTGGACGCTCGCCGAACAATGCGCGTGCTGCGCGCGGCGATGCACCGCCACCGAACGAAGGTTCTCGCCGCTTGCTCGCCGCTGCGGCACAGGGCAAGCGTCTCGACAAGTATCTATGGACGGAGATCGCGGCGTTGACTGGCGCACAGGGCAATTCCACGGGCTTGGTCGGTACGCCGGACCAGGTCGCCGAGGCGCTGCTCGATTATTACGACCTCGGCGTCTCCACGTTCCTGATCCGCGGGTTTGATCCGCTCGAGGACGCGATCCAGTACGGACAGGAGCTGTTGCCGCGTGTGCGCGAGCTGGTCGTTGCGCGTAAGGCGGGGCGGTCGGCGGCGTAAGGGTATGGCGCAGCGGTTGAAGTCCGGCGGGACATGCAACGGCATCGGATGCGTCAGTCACATGAGCGCGCCCGAACCCGCTCCGTTCTGATCCGCAGACGTCGTTATTTTAAGGACCTCCATGATGATCACGCGACGCCATGCCGCCCTGCTGCTCGGCGCACCCCTGATCCTTCCCGCGCGCAGCTTCGCGCAGGGACATCAGACCGCAACGCCGCGCCAGGGCGGAGAGCTGCTCTTCGGCCTCGACGGTGCGGCCGTCGCAAGCTTCATCCTCGATCCGCATGATTCCGGCTTCGCTCCGCATAACCGGATCTTCCGCTCGATCTACGACAGCCTCGTGGTGCTGCGCCCGGACCAGTCCGTAGGCCCTTGGCTGGCCACGTCATGGGAGATATCGCCCGACCAGAAGAGCTACACCTTCAAGCTCCGCACCGACGTCACCTTCCACGACGGCACCAAGTTCGACGCCGCGGCTGTGAAGGCGAACCTTGATCGCATTGGCAATGGAGAAGGACGGCCGCTGACCGCGCTGCCCGACATCGGCTCCTTCGAGAGCGCCGAGGTGCTCGCGCCCGACACAGTGCGGATCAAGCTGAAAGAGCCGTTTGCACCGCTGCTGCGTAACCTATCCAAGACGACGCTCGGTATCATCTCACCCACCGCGCTGGCCAAGCATGGCGCGGCCATCGCGCAGAACCCGGTGGGCAGCGGTCCATTCCGTTTCGTCTCCCTGGTGCAGGGCGTCGAGGTCAAGCTGGAGCGCAACCCCGCCTACAACTGGCCGCCCGCCGGCGCTGCGCATCAGGGGCCGGCCTATCTGGAACGGCTGACGTTCAAGAACGTGCCGGAGGAGGCGACGCGCGTCGCCGCGGTGCAGAGCCGCCAGGTCCATGCCGCGGACGGCATTCCGCCGCAGAACATCGTCTCCTTCAAATCGGCTTCAGGTTTCCAGGTGCTGGAGAAGGAGCTGTTGAACAACAACTACACCGTCTATCTGAACATCGCCAAGGCACCGTGGAACGACGAGGAAATCCGCCAGGCCTTCCGCGCGTCACTCGATATCGAGGCGGCGGTGCGTGTGATCTATCTGGGCACGACGCCACGCGCCTGGGCGCCTCTCTCTCCCTCCATTTTCGGTTCGGCCGATGCGGCGCTAAAGGGAAGCTGGCGGCCCGATCTTGCGCGGGCCCAGCAGATCCTGGAGGCCAAGGGCTGGAAGGTCGGCGCGCGCGGCATCCGCGAGAAGGATGGCAAGCGTCTGACGGTCAGCTTCGCCGACACGCAGGGCAACCGCGAGAAGCGGCTCGACGTGATCCAGTTCTTCCGCCGCCAGCTCGCGCGCAGCGGCTTCGACCTCAGCATCGACAGCCAGCCCAACGCGACCTACCGCCAGAAGCTGTTGAACGGCGACTACGATCTCTCCGGCGCGAGCCAGTTTGCGCCCGATCCGGACGTGCTGAGCCGGTTGCACCTTCCTGATGGGCGCACGCCCGCCTCGGTGTCCAAGACCGACGATCCGGAGATCAGCGAATGGCTTCGCGCGGGCCAGCGCGAAGGCGATTCGGAGAAACGCGCCGAATACTACATTCGCGCGCAGCGGAAGCTGGTCGAGAAAGTCTATGCCATCCCGGTCTATGTGCTGCTCTACACCATTGCCGCCAGCGACCAGGTGCAGGGCATCACCATCGACGTGCACGGCTTTCCGGAGTTTCACGGGGCTTGGCTGAGGGCATAGCGCGATGGCCTTCGTCCTTCGACGCGTCGCTGGCGCGGCGCTCGTGATCTTCGGCACGATCACGCTGGTCTTTGCGATCCTCTATTGGCTGCCCGGCGATCCGGCGGTGCTGGTCGCCGGCGAGAACGCCACTGAGGAATCCATCGCCCGCATCCGCACACTGCTGGGCACTGAGCGGCCGCTCTGGGAACAGTATGGCGATTACCTTGCGGGGCTGGCGCAGGGTGATCTCGGCACCTCCTTCGCAACGCAGGAGCCGGTCACCGTGCGGCTCTGGGCGCAGTTCCCCTCCACGCTTGCGCTGACACTCCTCGCCAGCACGGTCGCGATCGTCGCCGGCGTGGTCGCGGCGGTGAGCCGGGGGCGGTGGCTCGATCAGGCGATCCAGGCGGTGATGTTGTTCTTCACGTCGATGCCGTCCTTCTGGCTCGGCATCCTGTTGATCCTGCTGTTCTCGGTCACGCTGCAATGGCTGCCGGCCATCGGCAGCGACAGCTTTGCGCAGCTCATTCTTCCGGTCAGTTGCCTCGGGCTGGTCGCGTCAGGACGGCTGATGCGCATGGTGCGGAACAGTGTGCTCGACGTGCTGGACGAGCCCTTCGTCACCACGCTGCGCGCCAAGGGTCTGGTGGAATGGCAGGTGCTGTTCCGCCATGTGCTACGCAACGCCCTGATCCCGGTGGTGACGCTGCTCGGCATCCTGGTCGGGGAGCTCCTTTCCGGCACAGTGGTCGTCGAGACCCTCTTTGCCCGCCAGGGGATCGGGCGGCTACTGGTCGATGCGGTAGGTGTGAAGGACATCCCGGTGATCCAGGGGACGGTGCTGATCGCCTCCATTTCATTCGTCCTCATCAACCTGCTGGTCGATCTCTCATATTCGGTGATCGATCCGCGTGTACGGGTGGACGGCTGATGGCGATGAGCGAACCTGCCGCTGGTTTCGTGGCACGCGCCCCGGCGCGGCGTGCGGAGGCTGCCCGTCCGCGCCTGCGGCTGCCGGCCTGGCTCCGCCCAGGGTTGGCGCTGCCGGGCGCGATCATGCTGGTGATGCTTGCTTGCGGCCTATTTCCCGAATGGATCGCTCCGTTCGCGCCGACCGACATGACCGATGCCATTCTCGCGCCGCCGGGCCGGACGCACTGGTTCGGCACCGACCATTTCGGGCGCGACGTGCTGAGTCTCGTCATCTATGGCGCGCGACAGTCGCTGCTGATGGGCGCCTGCGCCGTCTTCGTCGGCGGTTTGGCCGGAGGGCTGATTGGCCTCGTGTCCGGTTACGGAGGCCGCGCGGTAGACCTCGTGTTGATGCGCCTGCTCGACATCTGGATGGCGGTGCCGGACATTCTGCTCGCGATCATCATCGCCGCAGCACTCGGCCCTAGCCTCACCAACACCATCATCGCCGTCGGGCTGGTCACGGTGCCACGCTATGCCCGGGTGATGCGCGCTCAGGTGCTCGCGGTCAGGAGCCGCACCTTCATCGAAGCCTCGCGTTCGATCGGCAGCTCCAACCTGCTGATCGTGCTGCGCCACATCCTGCCGCACACCGTGTCGCAGATGCTCGTCATGGCCACGCTCGGCATCGGCAGCTCGATCCTGATCGGCTCGAGCCTCAGCTTCATCGGCCTCGGCGTCGTCGACGATCGGCCGGACTGGGGCTTCCTGCTCAGCCAGGGCCGCAGCTATCTCACGGTCGCGTGGTGGTTCGCGACGTTTCCGGGGCTCGCTATCACCGCGCTCGTCATCTCCGCCAACCTGCTCGGCGACGCGCTGCGCAACCGGCTCGATCCACAGCAGCGGGGAGGCTGAGGCAGGCGTGACCACACTGCTCGACATCGAGGATCTGTCCGTCCGCGTGGCGACATCCGCAGGCGCGCTGCAGGTGACGGATTCTGTGCATCTTGCCATCGGGGAGGGCGAGACCGTTTGTCTCGTCGGCGAGTCCGGCAGCGGCAAGACGATGACGGCGCATGCGATCATGCGCCTCATCGAGTATCGTGGCGGCACGATCGCCGGCGGCAACATCAGGCTCGACGGACGCAACCTGGCGAGCTTGTCGCAGAAGGAGATGAGCGCGTTAAGAGGCGACCGCATCGGCATCATCTTTCAGGAGCCGATGACGGCTTTCGATCCGGTCTGGAGCATCGGCGAACAGATCGGCGAGGTGCTGCGCCGTCATCGCGGCCTTGGTCGTGCTGCGGCCCGCGACGAGGCGATCCGCCTGTTGAGCCGCGTCCGCATTCCCGACCCGCATATGCGGGTGGACCAGTTTCCGCACCAGCTTTCGGGCGGAATGCGCCAGCGTGCGATGATCGCCATGGCGCTCGCTTGCGAGCCGCGGCTGCTGATCGCTGACGAACCCACCACCGCGCTCGACGTCACGATCCAGGCGCAGGTGCTGAAGCTGCTCCAGGAACTGCAGGCCGAAACCGGCATGGCGATCCTGCTGATCACCCACGACCTCGGCATTGCGGCAGAGATCGCCGATCGCGTGGTGGTGATGTATGCCGGCCGGGTGGTGGAAGATGCGCCGGTCGGTCGCCTATTCACCAATCCCGCGCATCCTTATACGCGCGGCCTGCTGCGCTCTGTCGTCGGCGCTCATTTGCCGCGCGGGGCGCGTCTGCCCGCGATTCCCGGAAGCATTCCGAATCTCGCGGAGCCACCTTCGGGGTGCCGCTTCCATCCGCGCTGCCCGCGCGCGAGCGATCGCTGCGTCAAAACCTCGCCGCCGCTGGAGGAGCGCCATGGCGGCAGCCGCGCGGCATGCTGGCATCCGCATGAGGACGCGCTGCCGGCAACCGTGACACAGATCGAAACCTTCGAAGCGCCCGCGGAGCGCTCGTCGCAAACGCCGCTGATCGCGGTGGACGGGCTGCAAAAGCATTACCCCATCGGTCTGGCCTGGCCGGGAATGCAGCGCCGGGTGGTGCGCGCCGTGGATGGCGTGGACCTCCGCATCCATCGCGGCGAGACTTTTGCCCTGGTCGGCGAATCCGGCTGCGGCAAGTCCACGCTTGCGCGCGTGCTGCTTCAGCTCGAACGTCCCACCGCCGGGACCATCCGCTTCGATGGCGAAGACCTGACGCGGCTTGGCCGCACGGCGTTGCGGCGCGCACGGCGGCATATGCAGATGATCTTCCAGGATCCTTACGGCTCGATCGACCCGCGCTGGACGGTCGGCGAGATCATCGGGGAGCCATTGCGCGTGCACGAGAAGACCACACGTCCGCAACGCGAAGCGCGGGTGCGCGAATTGCTGGCACAGGTCGGGCTCGATCCCAAATGGAGCGGGCGCTACCCGCACCAGCTCTCCGGTGGTCAACGCCAGCGCATCGCCATTGCGCGCGCCATCGCCGTCAGTCCGCGCTTTGTTCTGGCGGACGAAGCGGTTTCGGCCTTGGACGTCTCGGTGCAGGCGCAGGTGATCAATCTGCTGGAGGAGTTGAAGGAGAAGCTCGGCCTTACCTATCTCTTCATCAGCCATGGCTTGCATGTGGTGCGGCACATCTCCGACCGTATCGGCGTGATGTATTTCGGTCGGGTGGTGGAGACGGGGCCTGCCGAGGCCTTGTTCCGCCGGCCGGCGCACCCCTACACGAAGGCGCTGATCGCAGCGATCCCAGAACCCGATCCCGCACGACGGCGCGACTTCGAGCCGATCGCCGGGGAGATTCCCTCCGCGAGCAACCCGCCCTCGGGCTGCCGTTTTCATACGCGCTGCCCAGTCGCGCAGGCCCGTTGTCGCGTCGAGGATCCAGCGCTAGCCCCCGTCGGTGCGGGGCGGGCGGTGGCCTGCCACTTCCCCCTTTGAAGCGACGAAGCTTAACGCGATAGGCAGCGATCCGCGTCGGAGGAACGCAACGCAGGCATCGGGATTAGCCTGACAGTTCTTCCAGGAGGCTCGCATGTCCTCGGAACGTCCATTTCGCCCGTTGGCTGTGGTCACCGGTGCATCGTCGGGGATCGGATTGGAACTCGCGACGTGTTGCGCGAAGGCCGGATACGATCTGCTGATCGCAGCCGACGAGCCTGCGATCGAAGAGGCCGCCGCGCGGCTGCGCGCTCTCGGCGCGGTGGTCGAGCCGATCCAGGCGGACCTCGCCACGTTGCAAGGAGTTGAGCTGCTCTATCAGGCGACGGAGGGCCGCCAGGTCGATGCGCTGCTGGCAAACGCCGGTCGTGGATTGGGTCATGCGTTCCTTGATCAAGGCCTCGACGGGATTCGACGCGTCATCGACACGAATATCACCGGAACGCTGTATCTGATCCACTTGATCGGGCGTGATATGCGCCGCCGAAACGCAGGACGTATCCTGATCACCGGTTCGATCGCAGGATTTATGCCGGGAAGCTTCCAGGCGGTTTACAACGCCAGCAAGGCATTTCTGAACTCCTTCTCGTTCGCGCTGCGTGAGGAGCTGCGCGGCACGGCGATTACCGTGACATGCCTGATGCCCGGCGCCACCGAAACGCAGTTCTTCGATCGAGCCGGCATGACGGATACGAGCGTCGGCCAGGCCGAGAAAGACGATGCCGCCGAGGTCGCGCGGATCGGTTTCGAGGCGATGCAGCGCGGCGATGGCGACGTCGTTAGCGGGTTTGCCAACAAGGTGCAGTCGACGATTGCGAACGTCACGCCGGCGGCGGTGCTTGCCAAGCGTTCGCGCAAGATGGCGGAGCCCGGAAGCGCGAGCTGACCGTTTCGCGGCATTTTGCGAGGTCCCGCCATTGACGCCTGCTGCCGACACGAGCGATCGCAACGATGGCCCGATGCGGTTGCGGCCGTCAGCAAGACGCAGGTCTGCCATGGCGCGCCGTCACGCGGCCGCGCTGAACTGGCGCGCGGCGCTGGTGCTTGGCCTCATCAGCAGCAGCTTCTCGACCGCCGTCAGTCAGCTCGCAGCGGCTAGGCTTGGGCGCGATGCCTCGGTGGACTGGATGTCGGTCGCGGCCATTCCCGCGCGCGACTGGGCGATCACGACCGAGCCCACCTGGACCTCCATTGCGATCGGCATCGCGTTCCACCAATGGGCCGATATCTCCTGGGCCGTGCTGTTCTTCGGGCTTCTCGGCCGCTGGACCGCGCGGCTGCGGCCCGCAGCATTGGCGGCGATCGCCGTTCCCTGGGCAATTGCGACCTCGGCGCTCGAATGGCTCTTGCTGGTGCCGATTGCTCCCTTCGCGCAGCCGATCTTCACGCTGCAGCAACCGTACTGGATCGGCTTTCTGGTGCATCTGTCGTCCGCGTTGATGTATCCGTTCTTCCCGCTGCTGCGATGGTCGAGCGCCGAACGCGCCGCGCTGTTCGGACACGGTCCGTTCCTGCGCGTCTGGGGAGCGGCAATGGCCGCCGGCCTGTTGATGATTTCGGTTGTCGCAACACTCGGCGCGCTTGGGCGCGAACTGCCCTGGCGCGGCCAGGATCGCGACCTCGATCAGCGGTTCATGCGCCATATGTCGACCCACCATCAGCAGGGAATCGCGATCGCGACACTGGCTGCGGAGCGCGCAATCGATCCGCACCTGCGGGCGCTGGCACGGCTGATGGCCGCGAGCCAAACGGGCGAGAGCGCGATCTTCACGGCCTGGTGGAGCAGCTGGTTCGAAGAGCCGATGCCGTTGTGTTCGGCGGAAGAGCGCGCGACGATGCCGGGGCTGCTGTCGGACGCGCAACTGACGGCCCTTCGCGATGCTCAGGCGGATGCGTTCGACGCGCGCTTCGTTCATCTGATGAGTCTGCATCACGCTGGCGCGGTGCGGATGGCGGACGAGCGGCTGCGAGCCGGAGGCGGCGATCCGCGGCTTGCAGTGATGGCGCATGCCATCCGCCACGCGCAGCAGGGCGAAATCGCACTGATGCGCGGCGTCAAGGGCGCGGACGCCGTGCGTCTGGCGATCCGCAACCTGTTCGGCGACAATATCAATAGGCATTGAACATCA
Source organism: Afipia sp. P52-10 (assembly GCF_000516555.1). Taxonomy (NCBI): domain Bacteria; kingdom Pseudomonadati; phylum Pseudomonadota; class Alphaproteobacteria; order Hyphomicrobiales; family Nitrobacteraceae; genus Afipia; species Afipia sp. P52-10. The sequence continues at coordinate 76,799 of NZ_AZSJ01000002.1, forward strand.
ATATGGTTTGAACGCTGCGCCTGGCTTGTTGGGAATGGAACAACGGCACCGGCCAGCGATTGAACCTCCGTTGCTGAAGAGGAGCGTTCGATGTCGATCACATACCCAAAGCCGCCTTATCCGGAACAACAGCAGCCGATGCCCGGCGTGACCGAAGCGATGCAGCCGCGGCCCGATCACGGCGAGACGAGCTACCGGGGCGCCGGCCGCCTGAACGGAAAGCGCGCCGTCATCACCGGCGGCGACAGCGGCATCGGACGCGCAGTCGCGATCGCCTATGCGCGGGAAGGCGCGGACGTGCTGATTGCCTATTTGAATGAAGCAAAGGATGCCCAAGAGGTTCGCCAGCTCGTCGAAAGTGAAGGGCGCAAAGCCATTCTCGTTGCCGGTGACCTGCAGGATCCAGACCACTGCAGCATGGTCATTCGCCGAGCGGTCGAGGATCTCGGCGGCATCGATATCCTGGTCAACAATGCCGCGCATCAGGCGTCGTTCAAGGACATCGGCGACATCAGCAATGAGGAGTGGGAGCTGACCTTCAAGGTCAACATCCATGCGATGTTCTATCTGATCAAGGCCGCGATCCCGCACATGCAGCCGGGTTCGGCGATCATCAACACCGCCTCGATCAACTCCGACATGCCAAATCCGGTGCTGCTGGCCTATGCAACGACCAAGGGAGCGATCCAGAATTTTACCGGAGGGCTTGCGCAGCTGCTGGCCGAGAAGGGCATTCGCGTCAATGCCGTCGCGCCGGGGCCGATCTGGACGCCGCTGATTCCGTCGACCCTGCCGACGGATTCCGTTGTCAGTTTCGGCAAGCAGGTGCCGATGGCGCGGGCAGGGCAGCCTGCGGAGCTTGCGACCGCCTATGTGATGCTGGCCGATCCGCTGTCGAGCTACACCTCGGGCGCAACCGTGGCGGTGACCGGCGGCAAGCCTTTCATTTGAGACAGGGATCGTACCTGAGACGACCGTATCTGAGGCGACTGGATCTGAGGCGATCGGGACCGCGGCACGATGTCCGAGCAATACGACGTCACCTATAAGCCTCCGCCGCCGGAAGGGCTCAGTCCGGTCCTGGAGCGCAACATCCAGGCGCTGGTGATGCGCCGCCGGAAGGATGAAGCCGCCGCCAGCGTACAGCAGAAGGTCGCCGACGCAATCACGGGCTTCGCCGGCAGCATGCTGTTCGTCTATCTCCACCTCGCGGTGTTCGGATTTTGGATCGCCGCCAATCTGCATGCGATTCCGCGCGTTCCGGCGTGGGATGAAAGCTTCGTGGTGCTGGCGATGGTCGCCTCGGTCGAGGCGATCTTCCTCTCCACTTTCGTTCTGATCTCGCAAAATCGGATGGCGGCCGACGCTGACCGGCGGGCCGACCTCGATCTTCAAATCAACCTGCTGACCGAACACGAGCTCACACAGATGATCGGCCTGATCAACAAGATCGCACAGCGGCTTTCCGTCGAGGCCAGCGACGCGGCGCATGATGCCGCGCGTGATATCGCGCCGGAGGCCGTGCTGGACAAGATCGACGAAGCCAAGCCGTAGGCGTCGATGCCCGCGGCCATCGGCCGCTAGCGCTTTTCGCCGTCACGGCTGACGAGTTTGTTGAAACGGCTGTCGGCCGTGCAAAGCAGGGCGAGCCGGTTCTTGTCGAACCATTCGAACCAGGTGTCCCAGGAGATCTCCTTCAGACTTTCATCCCGCTCGTCGAAGTCGAACCGCAGCATGCCCGGGTCGTCCTTGCTTCCGGTGCCCTTCACACAGGAGGGGCGGGCGTGGTTCTTCTCGGCCCACTGCCGGATAGCGTCATGATCCGTAACCGTCGTGGCTGAACTCATCGGAACCTCCAGTGAGAACGTGCAATGTCGGTGCAACGCCAGCTCCGAACGGACGTTCCATACAACAGATGCGAACGTTGACGATGTGATGCTGGTTCAACGGAGATCGCTCCTGCCATTGAGGAACCGGCGCGCATGCCGAGGTGATGTCATGACACGGTGCTACGACACGGCCATCATCGGTGCCGGCCCCGCGGGGCTTTCCGCGGCGCTGATCCTTGCGCGTGCGCGCCGAGCGGTTGCTGTCTACGACGGCGGAGCGCCACGCAACAGGCGTGCGAAGAGGCTGGGCGGATTCTTGACCCGCGATGGCACCGCGCCTGCCGACTTCCTGCAGATGGCGCGCAGCGAACTCGGTCGCTATGACACCGTCTCGCTCTGCGAGAACACCATGGTCGTCGATGCCAAGGTGTCGGAAAGCGGATTTCGATTGATCTCCGAGGCGGGCGACATCTCCTGCCGGAAACTGCTGGTCGCGACCGGGGTCACGGACATCGTTCCTCCGGTGCGCGGAGCGGACGAATTCTACGGGTCAGGTGTGTTCCACTGTCCCTACTGCGACGGCTACGAGCGCAGGAACCAGCGACTGGCCGTGCTGGGACACGGTCGAAGCGCGGTCGATATCGCGCTGGAGCTGAAAGGCTGGAGTTCGAACGTCACGGTCTTGACCGATGGCCGTTCGCGACTGACGGAAGCCTGTCGGACTCGCTTGGACGCTCTGCAGATCGCGCAGCGTAGCGAGCGGATCGCTCAGCTGGAGGGCAGCGACGGCCGTCTTGCCGGAGTGCGGTTTCGATCGGGCGAGACCCTGGCCATCGATGCCTTGTTCTTCGGGTCGGTCGGCAGGCCTAACACCGAGATCGCGCGCCGTCTCGGTGCGGCCAAGGTTCGTGGCGGTTTCATCCGCTCGAGCGGTTATGGAAAGACCAGCGTGCCTGGACTGTTCGCGGCCGGAGACGTGATCCGACACGTCCAGCTGGCCATCGTTGCGGCGGGCGAGGGCGCGGCGGCAGGCTTTGCCATCAACAACGAACTGCTGAAGGAGGATTTGGCGCGCGACACGGAGCGCGGCCGCAGCATCTTATCCGCGTCCGCCGGCTGACGCCGGCTGACGTCGGCGCCTTGTTCAGTCCGTGCTGGTCTGCCGCTCGCGCAGTCGTGGCATCCGGCGCGCCGCTCGTGCCGAATCCAAACGGGCCACGTTGACCTCCCGTGGCGCGACGCCCATGCAAAGTGTGAAGTAGGCGATGGTTTCGAGCAGGCCGCGGCCGAGACTGACAGTTGGCTTCCAGCCGAGAACCGTCAGGGCGCGGTCGATGGCCGGTTTGCGCCGCTTCGGATCGTCCTGCGGCAGCGGCATATGGCGAATATCCGAATCCGAACTGGTCAACGACAGGACCTGCCGGGCGATGTCGCCGATCGTCACCTCTTCCGGGTTGCCGAGATTGCATGGTCCCGTGAACGAGGGCGGGCTTTCCATCAGCAATTCCAGGCCGGTGACCAGATCGTCGATGAAGCAGAAGCTGCGCGTCTGCTCGCCGGAGCCGTATACAGTGATCGGCTCGCCTTTCAGCGCCTGCAGGATGAAGTTCGAGATCACGCGGCCGTCGTTCTCGAGCATGCGCGGGCCATAGGTGTTGAAGATTCGCGCGACCTTGATCTCCGTTCCGTAGAGCCGCTGGTAGTCGAAGAACAACGTCTCGGCGGCCCGTTTGCCCTCGTCGTAGCAGGCACGAGGACCGATCGGGCTGACGTGGCCAACGTAGCTTTCCATTTGCGGATGGATTTCGGGATCGCCATACACCTCGCTGGTCGATGCCTGCAGGATGCGGCAATTCTTCTGCCGTGCCAACTCGAGAAGATTGACCGCACCAAGCACGCACGTTCGCATGGTGCTGACCGGATCCTGCTGATAATGCCTCGGGGAGGCTGGGCAAGCGAGGTTATAGATCCGATCGACTTCGCCGCTGACGCTGAGCGGATCGCGCACGTCGTGCCGTTGGAACGAGAAGTTCGGGTGATTGAGTAGCGCGCGGATGTTGTCGATCGTGCCGGTGTGAAGGTTGTCGATGCAAAGGACTTCCGTCCCGTGCTGGACCAGACGATCGCACAGATGCGAGCCGATGAATCCGGCGCCGCCGGCGATCAGCACTCGCCGCCGACGCGGGCCGCGTGGGGAACGGTCCGTTTGGGCTTGAGAGGTCGGTTTCATGCCTGGGTCCTTTCAACATGCGCCAGGTGAGCCATGGCGTCCCGCGGACGGGTAGGTTCGCTGCTCGCTTCGAGGTAGTAGGCCTCGATCTGTCGAGCGCGGTGCGCTGGCGTATGGTCGCGCACCAGTCTGGCATGGGCGGCGGCCGCAATGGCGCGACGCCGTTCCTCGGGAAGCGTGGTCAGGATTTTCACCATCTCCCGTGCATCCGCCGCGCAAAGGATCTCGCTGCCGGGAGCGAAGATGGTCTCGATGCCGGGCCATTGATCGGAAATGACGGGAACGCCGCAGGCAGCGGCTTCGAACAGACGGACGCTTGGCGCGTATCCGGTGTGCTTCATGTCCTTGCGGGTGACGTTCAAGGTGAAGCGCTGCGATCGGTAGAAGGCCGCATGCGCATCGGGCGGCAGGTGCTCGATATGCTCGATATTCTCCGGCCAGTCCGCCGCATCGGGATACTTGGCGCCGGCAATGACGAAGGCTTGCTGCTGCAGCGCTTCTGCCGGTGCAAACAGCAGCGTATCGAGGCCTTGCTGGCGATCCTCGCTATAGGTGCCGAGATAACCGAGCGTCCAGCGCGGCTGCGGTTCGGGCGCGTGGACCGACGGCTCAGCGCTGCAATAGAGCGGGCGGGCACGCCGGCCGGCATAGCGTTCCTCGATGAGGCCGAGCGCTGGACCGCCGCAGAACGAGAGGTAGAGATCGAACCGGGGAATGAGGCGCGCCGAAATGTAGCTAACCTCGCCGCTATCCAGTCCGGCAAGGGTCACGGGCGTATCGATATCGTAGAATGCGGTGATGCCACGGGCCTGCGTCGTGATCCAATCGCCGAGCGCGATTCCGTCCGGCACGTAAGAGCCGAGCACCACGAGGTCGGCCGTACGGATCAGCGGCGCGTGGCGTTCCGCCAGTTCCCGCAAGCTTCGGTAGAGATGGATTTTGCAATAGGACGCCTCGGTCAGATCGCGGTGTTTGCGGTACCAAGGCACGTCGCGCTCGAGGAAGGTCACCTGATGGCCGCGCGCGGCCAGCGCTTTGACCAGCGCACGATAGGTGGTGGCATGTCCGTTGCCCCACGACGAGGTGATCGACAGTCCGAGAAAGACAATATTGAGGTTCATTCGGCGGCCTCGATCTTTCCAAATTTTCCGGTTGTTCCAATTGTTTCGCGCTTGCCGAGCCGTCCGTTCAGCAGACGATCGACGTCCCTTGCCCGGTGCGCATAGGTGTGGTCGGCGAGAATGCGGTGGCGCGCGCGGGTGGCGAGCTGTTCGGCGCGCGCTGGCGTGAGATCTGCCACATGGCGGGCGACCTCGGCGGCGGACGCTGCGACAAGAACCTCACGATCCGGTTCGAGGAAGTCCTCGATGCCGGGCCAGCGATCGGTGATCAGGCATGCTCCGGCGCCGGCGGCTTCGAAAATGCGGGTGGGTGGGGAGTAGCCGTAGCGCGCCATGCTCGCCCGGTTGATGTTCAGCGTGGCGAGCGTCGAGCAAAAGAACGTGTTGTGCAGCCCGGTGCCAAGATGGCCGATCCGGCGGACATTGGGCGGCATCGCCTTGTCGTCCCAGCCGGAGCCGGCGATGACGAAGGCCTTGTCGGGCAGCAGCGTTGCGGTCTCAAGAAAGAAGGTATCGACCCGTGCCTCGCGATCCGGCATGCGGTTGCCGAGGAACCCGAGATCCGCAGCGAACGTCTGCGATGGCTGCACGGGAAAGTGCGTGTGCGGATCGAGAGCGTTGTAGATCGGAATGCAATCGCGTGCGCCGACGGCGCGATAGCCGTCGATCACGGGCCTGCCGCCGCCGTAAGTAAGAACGAGATCATAGCGCGGAATGACCCGATGCAGGTGATGCTGCGGAGTTGCCGCCATCTCCTCCAGGGTGGCCGGCGCATCGACATCCCAGTAGATGCGCAGTGCCGGTGAGCGGATATCGCTCAGGGCTTCGTCGAGCTCGGCATCGAAGACGCCGATGTTGCTCGCCTTGACGAGGACGTCGGCCTGTCGCGCGGCGTCCTCCAGCGCTCGCTTCCATCCATCGGCCGTGCCGGGATAGACGACGACGCGTGCCCAGTCCGGATCGGCCATGTCACGATGCGCCTGGCGCTCGAAGGCGTCGGGTTCGTAGAAAGTGATCTCGTGTCCAAGCTCGGCCAGAGCTTTCAGCAAACCGCGATAGTAGGTCGCGGCGCCATTCCAGTACGATGACACGAGACTCGAACCGAAGAAGCACAGTTTCATGGTGCGACAGCTCCCGATAGCGCCGGTTCTGCGGATTGCGAGCGATCACCGCGAATGGCGCGGATCATCGACATGAGCTCGTTGACCCGATGCCTGCACGTGTGGCGTGCGTGAATGGCGGCGAGGCCGGTCTGCCTCAGCGATGCGGCGAGGTCCCTGTCAGCCAGCACGGCCGACATCGCTTCGCGCATTGCATGGCGATCGCTGACGCGCAGGTACGCGCCGTCCGGAAACATCTGCTCGTCGTCGCGCCAGGGCGCGGAGATCAATGGAATCCCGCACGCCAACGCCTCGAACATCCGGATGGTCGGAATTCCCGGCAGCGCATTGGCGTAAGGCCCGCGCGGAATGTGGACCGTCATTCGTGCCGCCGCGAACGCGTCGGCGACGGCGTGGTTCGGAAGCCAGCCACGATAGAGGAGGCCGCACCTGCGCAGCGCCGCGATCGCATGCTCGGGATAGCGGACGCCGAACACGGATCCGGAGAGACGGAGCGTTGCCGCCGGAGCGATCAGGTACTCGGCGATTTCTGCGCTGCGTTCGTCGTCGCCCCAGTTTCCGATCCAGACGACGTCGTCGGTTGGGGATGCTTGCTCCGCCGGCGCGAACAGCGCGGTGTCGGCGGCCTCGTGCCAGGTAAAGGCGCGCCGTGCCCAGCCCTGTTTCAGGTAGATGTCGCGCAGAATTTCGCCGAAGGCGAGAACCGCATCGAACCCGTCCAGATGAGGACTGAGCTGGTCGGGTGCGGTGACTGCGCGATGGTGTGTGTCGTGAAAGAGCAGCGTAAAGGCGCCGCCTGCCGCGCGGCGACGGGCGATCGCAGTGACAAGAGACGGCGCATTCCACTCGTGCACGATGACGACGTCGGCGCCAGCCAACGCATGGTCCAGCATCGAGTCCAGCGGTTCATCATATTGCCGGACCTCCACGCCCGACACCACGCGACGCGCAGCGGCGAGCGTGTCGGTGCCGCCGTCGAGAATGGCGTTGCGGCGGCTCCAGCCGTCGCCAGGCTCATAGACGACGACGCTGTGTCCCAGTGCCGCGAGCTCGCGCGCGACGCCGCGCAGGAAGTGCGCGTTGCCATTGTTCCAGCACGAGGTGATGGCATGATAGAAGAGGACGAACTTCATGCCGTCATCTCCCGGCTGTGAGAGGCGTCTGCGGTCGCGACGGTTTGCGTGAGCGACCGGTAGAGGTCTTGATAGGCGCGGACGGTTTCTGTCAGCGCGTAGCGGCGGGACCGCTCCTGAGCCAGGTGCTGCAGGTGCGAGCGCACAGCGTCGTCGTGGCATAGCAGCGTCAGACCACGTATCAGCGCGCCCGGGCTCTCAGGGTCGACGAATACGGCGGCTCCGTCCCAAAGTTCGCGGAACGAGGGGATATCGGAGAGTACGAGCGCGCAGCCGCGGGATGCTGCTTCGAGAACGGACAGGCCGAACGGCTCATAGCGGGCCGGGCTGACGAAGATCGCAGCGCGGTGCATTTCGTCGAGCAGGGCGGGCCGCGCTAGCGCGCCGAGGTAATGGGCCGAGGCAGGCTCGGCCTTGCCGCCGCTGAACGGCTCATGCAAGGCGCCGGCCAAAGCCAACGGCCAGTCGAGTTCGTCGGCGATCTCGATCAGCCGGCGCAGATTCTTGCCGCGGTCCCAGATGCGTCCGGCCGACAGAATGACGTCACGTTTCGCAGCGCGGGCCGGCGCGTCATCCGCTATGCCGTTGTAGATGACGCGACTGGGCTTGTTGGGTTGATACAGGCGAGCGATGACGGAGCGGAAGGCCTGGCTCGGCGCAACCCAGGCTGTCGCGCTGCCGAGACCGGCTCCGATGTTCTGCCGATAAGTCAGCCACGGCTCGTCGTCGAACGTGGAGACGCCGCATGCCCTTGCCCATGACTGCACGCATGAATGGGCCGCAACGAGGGTGGGCACCCTCCAGCCGTAGGACGCCTCGCGATACCCGTTACAATGGATGACGTCCGGCGAGAAATCCGCCGCAATGCCGGCAAGAACAGTCCGGGCCCGCGCGATATCGAGGCCAGCCGGGTCCTGCCATTCGAGCTGCAGCTCCGTCTGCACAATGGAGATGAGGCTGTTTGCCGGCAACGCGGCGAGCTGTTCAGGGCTTGGCTTCGGCCCCATCGTTACCAGCTGGACGCGCCAGCCGTCCGCGGCCAGGCCCGCGGCCAGCGAGGTGGCATAGGTCCATACGCCGCCAACCGCGTCTGCCGTCATCAGAATGCGCGGCTTTGGGTCGTGCCTCATCGTGCGAGCTCCAGTTCGCGCAACGGAAGCGGGCGCTCGTTCTGCACGTCGCTGAAGCGGTCGAACAGCGTCAGATAGTAGTCGTGCGCGCGTTCCCAGGCCTGATCGTCCGGTTCGCCCCACAGCTTCCTGTAGTCCGGCGATCCCGGATAGGGATAGAGCGGCACCGGATCGTTCGCCCAGATGCCGGCGTCCTGCATCTGCCGGCGCCAGTCCTGCACCACCGCATCGTCGTCCTGCGGCATCTCGATGAGATTGGCCTGCACGAACGGCACGTGCCGGCGCGCTTCCACCAGCCGGTCCGCGAGCTCTTGGGTGGTCATGCGGCATTTCTTTTCGAGCGCGGCGCGCCCTTCCGGTGTCAGACTTTCCACGCCGGCCTCGATCGAGACGCAGCCGGCACGCCCCAGCAGTTCGAGCAGGGGAGGCTTCCAGAGGTCGATGCGGGTCTGAACGCCGAACTGGATCTCGCGGGAGACGAGTCCTTGCAGCAATTGCTGATCGGGCAGGAAGATCTCGTCGATGAAGTAGACGTAGCGCGCGCCTTGCGCGATCAGTTGATCGACCTCGGCCAGGATCACGTCGTGCGGGCGCTTGCGATAGGCATTGCGGAAGTTGTCCTTGGCGCAGAACGTGCAGTGATAGGGGCAGCCGCGCGACGCCTCGACCTCGCAGCCCGGCGCGACTGGCTCGGCATCGAAGCGATGGTGATGGTGATGGTGCCGCCGGACCATCTCGCTCGGCCAGGACAGCGCCGGCTGGTCGACGAACCTCGCGGCCTGCGGTCCGCCATTGACTTGCAGCCGGGAGCCGTCGCGATAACAGAGTCCCGCGCTATCCAGCCGTCCGTCAACGGCTTTCAGCAGGGTCTCCTCGCATTCGCCCATGACGACCAGATCGACGTCGAGCTTGCGCAACACCGCGCGCGGCGTGACCGATCCATGCGGGCCGACCGCGATCAGTCGCGGCGCCAGATCGCGCAGCGCCTCGGCGAGATGTTGCGGAACACGCAGTTCGGGCGGAGCACAGCGCCAGAACAGGTATGTCGGCGCAGTGGTGATGACGATGACGTCGGGCGCGAATGATCGGATCTCGGAGCGGATGTCATCGATCGACAGGTCGAACATATGGGCGTCGAGCAGCAGGGTCTGGTGGCCTTGCTCGCGGAGCATCCATTGCGAAACGCCGAGCTCGATCGGCAGATGCGGCTGCCGGCATCCAAAGTAGATGCTGCCGCCATAGGTCCAGTTTGGATTGATCAGAGCGACACGCGTCATGCACGGACTCCCGTTCGTGACAGGTTCGAGGCGCCAAATCGTTCCGCGATCCAGGTGTGCAACGAGGCAAGACCTGGCTCGATGCCGATGCGCGGCTCCCAATCAAGCGCCGCCTTGAGAGTATCAATGCGCGAGACGTACCAGGGCTGATCCCCCGGCCGCCAATCGGCGAAGGTGACCTGCGGGTATTGCCCTTCGATCGCCGCAAGCCGGTTCAGCAGCTCAAGCAAACTGATGGCGTTGGTCGGTCCGCCGCCGAGGTTGAAGACCTGCCCGCGAACCGTCTCGATGCGGGAGAGGGCGCCTATCCAGGCATCGACCGCGTCGGAAACGTGCAGCACATCGCGGACCTGAAGGCCGTTGCCGTAGATCGTGACCGGCTCGCGGTTCATGGCACGGCGCATGAAATGAGCAACCCAACCCTGATCTTCGGTGCCGAACTGACGCGGGCCGTAGATGCAGCTCATGCGCAGGACCACCGTGCGCAAGCCGAACACCCGCGCATAATCGCGGACATACTGATCGGCGGTCCCTTTCGAGCATCCATACGGACTGTAGAAGTCGAGTGCGGTGGCCTCGCTTGCGCCGGTTCGAAGCGCCGGTGACTTCGGCCGGTAGCGCTGGCCGTCTTGCTCGACGTCCGCCGACCCGGTCAGTTCGCCATAGACCTTGTTGGTTGATGCAAACACGATCGGCGCGTTGGGATTATGCAGTCTCAGCGCTTCAAGCACGTTCAGCGTCCCGCGCGCATTGATCTCGAAATCGTCGACGGGAGCGGCGAGGCTGCTGGTGACGGCCACCTGGCCGGCGAGATGCAGGACGGCGCCGGCGTCGCGCACCGCGTCGGTCACGGGGATGACATCGCGCACGTCCCCACCGACGATGGCAACGCGTTCGCCGTGCTGGGCCTTCAGCCAGCGCGCGTTCTCATGCGCGCCGGCACGGCTCAAGCTGTCGAACGCGACCACCCGATGGCCCGCGGCTGCAAGGCGGTCCGCGAGGTTGCAGCCGATGAAGCCGCAGCCGCCGGTGATGACGATCGGCCGGTCGCCAAGACTATGAAGCTGCTCCGTCATGCGACCAGCCCTCGTTGGGCGAGCTCTGCGGTCGCACGCTCGACATGATCGTCAGCGATCTGGCCGGCGAGATAGTCGGCGAGCTCCTGCAGGCCGTCTTCGAAATCGGTGCTAGGGGCGAAGTGGAGTTGCTCGCGGCTCTTTCGAATGTCCGCGAAGCAATGGCGAATATCGCCGGCGCGATATTTGCCGGTGATCTGTGGAATAAGGTCACGTCGTCCCATAACGTGGGCGAGATCGTGGGCGATCGACAGGATCGTCCGGCTCTGCCCCGAGCCGATGTTGAAGACTTCGTCCCGACAGTCGCTTTCGAGCGACAGGCGGCAGGCTTCTGCGACGTCGCGCACATGCACGAAGTCGCGTTGCTGCAGCCCGTCTTCGAACACCAGCGGCGCGCGGCGATTCAAGAGCCGCGCCGCGAAGATCGCCAGAACGCCGGTGTAGGGGTTGGACAGTGCCTGCCGCGGTCCGTAGACGTTGAAGAAACGCAGTGCGACGGCCGGTATGCCATACGCGCGTCCGGTGATCAGGCAGAGGCGTTCCTGGCAGAACTTGTTGAGCGCATAGACCGAAGCGAGCGAGGGCTGCTTGGTTTCCGGCGTCATGACCGGCGTCAGCGGAATTCCCTGATCGCTGCTGAGTTCCCACTCGCCCGCCCTGAGCTGGGAGAGCGATCGCTCGACAGGCGCGATCAGTCGACCGGTCGCGTCGCGGCACAGGCCTTCGCCGTAGACGCTCATTGATGACGCCACGACGAGCCGCGCGACGGACCGTTTCGCGAGCGCCTCCAGCAGCACGCCGGTGCCGAGTTCGTTAATGCGGACATAGGCTGCGATATCGTACATGCTCTGACCGACGCCGACCGCCGAGGCCAGATGCAAAACCATGTCGGCTCCGCGCAATGCGCGTTCGACAGCGGCAGGATCGCAGATGTTGCCGATGATCAATTCGACATCGGGGTCGAGATAGCGCGGGCGCAGCCGATCCGCGCCGTGGACTTGCGGGCAGAGATCGTCGAGCACCCGAACATCATAGCCGGAAGCCAGCAGAGCATCGCAAACGTGGGAGCCGATGAAGCCGGCTCCACCGGTGATCAGAACGCGCGTCATTGGTTGCCTTCTTCAGTATGGCTGGACCGGTTTCGGTTGATCCGGTCAGGCGAGCCGATCGGCGACGAGCAACGATCGACCTTGCAATTGAAGACGCCGGCTATGAACGTTCGTTCCGGGCGCACCTACAAACAACAATTTCGCGCAACATAGATTATTGACCTATGTTAATCGCAGCGCGTCAGAACGCGATGCCTGCCGCCGGCGGCGCCAGCTCAAGATGCGCGGCGACCGTCGCGCCGATGTCCGCGAAGCTCTTGCGCGAACCCGGGTGGCTCGGGCCGCGCCCGCCGACGACGAGCAGAGGCACGCGCTCGCGCGTATGGTCCGTGCCCGGCCAGGTCGGATCGCAGCCATGGTCCGCCGTGATGATCAGCAGGTCGTCCGCGCGCAGGGCGGTGAGCAGTTCCGGAAGCCGTCGGTCGAAGGCCTCGAGCGCGGAGGCATAACCGGCCACGTCCCGGCGGTGGCCATGGATGGTATCGAAATCGATGAAGTTGCTGAACAGCAGCCCGCCGTCTTCAAGCTGACTGAGCCCTTCGAGCGTCCGGTCGAACAGCGCGTCGTTGCCGGCAGCCTTCAACACCCGGCCGGTGCCGCGATGCGCGAAGATGTCACCAATCTTGCCGACGGTGACGACATGACGGCCGGCGTTGCTCGCAAGATCGAGGATGGTGGCGGACGGCGGCGGTACCGCGTAGTCGCGTCGGTTCTCGGTGCGGACAAAGTGCGCCGGCTCCTCGCCGATGAATGGGCGGGCGATGACGCGGCCTATGTTCAGCGGATCGACGAGCTCGCGGGCGATTGCGCAGACCGCATACAGCCGCTCCAGGCCGAACGTCGCCTCATGCGCGGCGATCTGGAACACGCTGTCTGCCGAGGTGTAGCAGATCGGTTGTCCGGTGCGCATGTGCTCGCGCCCGAGCCTGGCGATGATCTCGGTGCCGGAGGCATGGACGTTGCCCAGCGTCCCCGGCAAATCGGCCCGGTCGCAGAGGGCCGTCAGCAGGTCCTTCGGAAAGCAGTCCGGCTGCCGTGGAAAGTAGCCCCAATCGAACAGCACCGGCACGCCGGCGATTTCCCAATGGCCGCTCGGCGTGTCCTTTCCTTTCGAGGTCTCGGTGGCGCAGCCATATCGGCCGGCGACCGGACCACTGTGCGCAAGACCGGCGGGCGTGCGTCCGGTGGCGAGCCGGCAGGCCTCGCCGATCCCGAGCGCTCGCAGGTTCGGTAGAAACAAGGGGCCATTGCGCTGGGCGTTGTCGGCCGATCCGTCGGCGCATGCGGCTGCGATATGGCCGATCGTGTCGGCGCCGGCGTCGCCATAGGCCGCAGCATCCGGCGCGCCGCCGATGCCGACTGAGTCGAGGACCAGGATCGCAGCGCGCATGGTCAAAGCTCCGTGCGTGCCAGCTGCACTTGCCGCAGCGGCGGGGCCGGCTCGCAATAGCGCTCCACCATAGCCGCGCAGAAGGTCGCGAACTCGTCAACATCGAGCGGCGGGCTTGTATGATGAGGCGCGATGCCGCGATGCTCCGGCGTGAAGCAGAAGGTCAGCGTCACGTCGAATTCGGCGAGAGCCTCCATCATGCGGTCGAACCACGCCAGCGCCTGTGGACGAAAGCTGTCCGCCCACGACAGGCCCGTTCGGACATGGCGGACGCCCAGCCGGCGCATCCAGCGCACCGCATCGTCCAGCCGATGGTCCTCGAAATGAAACCACTGGCACAATCCGAGCAGCGGCGTGTGACGGGCGAAGATTTCCAAACCGAGCTTCGGCTCGCCGTGTTCGGTGAGGAGCCCCATGTGGAAGTGCCGGTAGTAGGACGAACCCTCGGCCTCCTTGTGACGCGTTGTCGCCTCCCAGGTGGTTGGCAGATCGTAGAGGCTGTACCAGTGGATGCGTGGGCTCTGCCCTGCGAGCAGCTGGGCGGTCCGTTCGATGCCCCAGGCTTGAACCTCCTGCGCGCCGAACGACGAGACGCCGACTTCGGTCACCCAGATCGGCTTTTCGACCACCGCGCGTATCTCTGCGATCTTGTCCGGCCAGTCGTCGATCAGCCAGAGGTTCCAGTCCAGTGGAAAGCCATGCACAGCGACCGCGTCGACCGCGTCGAGCGCGCCTTGCGCCTGCATGGTCTTGAGGAAGCTCGGGTCGATCGGCGAGATACCGCCCAACACCCGCGTCAGGCCGGGCCTGGCGCGTCCGATCGCGTCGCCGGCGGCGATCGTCATCTGCGCGAACTTCGTCCAGCCGGGGTCCAATTCGAGGTCCCAATGCGATTTGTTGTTGGGCTCGTTCCAGATCTTCACGGCTTCGATCATGCGTCTACCCTTTCTGCGGATAAACGGCGCCATCGGCCTGCGATCGCTCGATCCGGCGACACAGGTAGACCTCGTCCTCCGGATGGGCCGAAATCTCGAAACCCGCGCTGCGCAGCATCGCTTCGACGCAGGCGCGGTTCGGGATCCACCAGTTGGTTGGATCGTTCGCGTACTGATGTTCGACGAAATGCAGCTTTGGATAGCCGCTGCGATCGAACTGGCCGGTGGTCCAGAAATCGTAGTCGGCATCGAGCGGATCGACTGTGTCGCTGCCGCGAAGCATCGATTGGAAGAGCATCATATCGCGCGCGACGTGCGTATGGATCAGATCGAGCGCCAGCAGCGGATGGCGCAGGTGATAGAGAACGCCCATGAAAATCACGAGATCGAACCGCTCGCCGAGGGCGGCAATGTCGTAGACCGAGAGGTTGCGAAACTCGATGTCGAGATCGCTGACCTCGGCCGCAAAGCGGGCCTGGGCGAGGTATTCGTCGTCGCTGTCGAGGCCGACGACCCGCTCCGCACCGCGGCGTTTCATCTCCATCGCATAGAAGCCTGCGTTGCAGCCGATGTCGAGCACCGACTTTCCCGACATGTCGTCGGGAACGATGCCGGCGAAGCGGCGCCATTTTACCTGGGGATAGTCGCCGAGAAAATGCGCCGGAGCGGTCGGCACGCCCTGCAGGTCCAGGTTATGAAACCAGGGGCCGAGTGCGTCCACCTTGCGACGGATTTCCTCCCGCGACAGAGTGCGTGCTGTCATGCTGGTCCTTTCGCGTTCGTTGCCACGTTGTCGGGCTCCCCGCCGTTGCCGCGCATGAGCGGCGCGTCCTGTCTGCGTTGCATCAGCAGCGAGAGCGCCATGCGATATCCGTGGATGGTGCCGACATCGACATAGGCGGTTCCAGCCTTGACGCCGATCGCCTTGCCGCCCGCCTGCAAGTAGCTGTTGACCAGGGTGCCGAAATATTCGTCACGCCGTTCGCGCGCCTTCCACAGGAGCCGCAAATCCTCAAACGTGGCTGCGGACATCTTGAACGCTCCCCAGATCCAGTGCGACTGGGCGTTCGGTTGTTTCACCTGGATTTCAGTGACACGGTCGCCGTCAAGCACGACCGCGTCAAACAGTTCGGGTTGGTCGACGGGAAAGAGCAGGAAGGACAAGTCAACGTCGGGAAGTGCCGTCAGTGCGTCTTCCGGAAACCAGATCGTGTCCGGCAGCCCGACCATGACGGACTCGTTCGCGCCGACCACGCGGCTGGCGTGAAAGACCGCATCGCATAATCCCCGGGCATCCGGCTGGACGACATAGACGATTTCAGCGCCGCCGAAGCTGTCGCCGTAATATCCCAGAATGTCCGACTTGTTCGGCCCGATGACGAGGCAGATCTTGGTCGCGCCGCCGAGAACGAGGCGTTCGAGCAGGTACTCCGAGACGGCGCAGGGACGCTCGGTCCCCGCTGCGCTGCGGCTGCCGACCGGCAGGAGCTCCTTGGAGAAGGCAAGCGGTTGAATGCGCGTGCCACGGCCGGCGGCTGGAACGATCCCCCACATTTAGGCCTCCATTGTCAACGGATCGCTGCGCTGCGGCGACTGCTCGACCAAAGCCACGAGCTCGCGGGCCCGGACGGACGAGCTGTGCTGCGCGAGCGTTCGCTCGCGGGCGCGCCGTGCCATGGCGGTCAATTCCGCATCGCTCAACTCGAGCGCTGCCAGGATGTCGCGGGTGTTCCTGGCGACGATGATGTCCTGGCCGGGCGCAAAGAACGTGTCGATGCCGTCCCAGGCGTCGCTGACGACCGGCGCGCCGCAGGCGGCCGCTTCGAACAGGCGCCCGGATGGACACCAGCCGCTCTCTGCCATCGGCTTGCGGGTGACGTTCAGCGTCAGCCGCGACGAGCAGAAGAAAGCGGGGTGCGCGGCCGGCGGAAGATGCCGCACGAAGTAGATGTTCGAGGTCCAGGGGAAGTCGTTCGGATACTGCGCGCCGCCGATCAGGAAGCGACGGTCCGGTTGACATCCGGCGGGTTCGATGAACAGGGCTTCCAACGTTTGCTGGCGGTCCTTGGCATAGGTTCCGAGATAGGACAGGTCGGCGGCAAACTGCGGCATCGGCGGGGATGGCCGGTGCAAATCCGGATCGACGTGGCCATAAAGCGGTGCGGCGCGGCGCGCCCCGAGGCGCGACTTGAATAGCTGCAAGGAGTGCCCGCCGCTGTAGCTCAGCACCAGATCGAAGCCGGAAAGACCGGACGGGCCGATGTAGGGGACTTCGCTGTCGGCATCGAGGTGAGCCAGCGTGACCGGCGTATCCAGGTCGTAGAACACGCGCAGCGCGCGGCTTTGCGAGAGAATGCTGTCGCTGGCGTGCAGCGCGTCCGGGCAATAGGATGTGACGATCGCAACATCGGAGTTCTCGATATCGTCGCGCGCTTGCGCTGCGATCGTCTCCCATGCGCGATAAAGTTTCAGCTCCCCCTTCGCGAGCGAATCGAGGTCACGCGTGTCGGCATAGTAGGGCACGTCCCGTTCATAGAACGTGACGCTGTGTCCGAGGGCGGCAAGTGCCTTGCAGAGGCCGCGCCACAGCGTGGCATGGCCATTTCCCCACGACGAGCTGATCGTCAATCCGAAAATCGTGAATCTCACGGGACGGCCATTCCATTGATGCGGGTGACGAGGGTGCGTGAGCCGTCGATCAGCAGCGTGCTCAGACTGGCAGGAGACACCTCCACCTGCGCGTAGTCATCGAGCGCCAGCTTCAGGTAGTGCATCAGCGTCACCCGGATCGGCTCGGCATGGCTGACGATCACGATCGTGGTATGGGGTGGCCGCTGGCGAATAGTCTCCAGATGCCGGATCATGCGGCGTTGCAGCTCGTGGGCGCTCTCGCCTTGCGGCGGTCGTGTTTGTCCGCGGCGCTCGTTCCACGTTCGCCAGCGATGATCCTTAGCGAGCCGGTCGAACGTCAGTCCGGTCCATGCGCCGACGTCGATCTCGTCGACTGCCGCGACGACCTCGACAGGCAGGCCGCATGCACGGCCGATGATCGCGGCCGATTGCAGCGCGCGGGGCTGCGGACTCGATTGAATCACTGTGGCGCGGGAGCGGTTGACTTCAGCAGCGCACGTCTCCATTTGGGCGCGACCGAGATCGTCGAGGCCGACACCGGGCATGCGGCCGCACAGAACGCGGTTCAGCAGGGCATGGTGTCCGTGGCGCACCAGATCGACCCGTGTGGTCAAATTCAATCCTTTCCTTCGATGAATTGCATCGTCTGCAGGCGCGCTTCCTCGTCGGTGAACTGTTGCGGCGGAGATTTCATGAAGTAGCTGGAAGGCCCGGTGAGGGCGCCGCCCAATCCGCGATCCTTGGCAAGCTTGGCGCAGCGCACCGCGTCGATCACCACGCCGGCGGAATTCGGCGAGTCCCAGACTTCGAGCTTGAGCTCCGCATTCAACGGTACGCCGCCGAAGGTGGTGCCCTCCAGGCGGATGTAGGCCCACTTGCGGTCGGTCAGCCAGGGAACGAAGTCGCTCGGGCCGATGTGAACATTATCGCCGTCGGGAGGAACGGCGTACTGGCTCGTGACGGCTTGTGTCTTCGAGATCTTCTTCGATACCAGCCGTTCGCGCTCCAGCATGTTCTTGAAATCGGCATTGCCGCCGACGTTGAGCTGGAACGTGCGATCCAGGCGCACGCCGCGCTCGCGGAAGAGGTTCGCAAGCATCCGATGGACGATGGTGGCGCCGACCTGGCTCTTGATGTCGTCGCCGATCAGCGGCAGGCCGGCGCGCTTGAAGCGATTGCGCCACGTCGGGTTGGACGCAATGAAGACCGGTATGCAGTTGACGAAGCCGCAGCCCGCGCGGAGCGCGCGTTCGGCGTACCACTCGGTCGCCTGCTGTGAGCCGACCGGAAGATAGGAAATTACCACGTCGGTCTGGCTGCGCACGAGAACGTCGGTGACGTCCGCCTCCTCGGCGTCGGACAGCTCGATATCGTCCTGCAGATAGCGGCCGATGCCGTCGAGGGTCTTGCCGCGCTGGACCACGACGCCGGTCTCGCAAACGTCGGAAAAGCGGTGGGTGTTGTTCGGCGCCTGCCAGATGGCGTCGGCCACGTCCCGGCCGACCTTGCGCGCATCGACGTCGAACGCCGACGCAATCTCGATGTCGCCGACGTGATAGCCGCCGAGATCGACGTTCATCAGCCCAGGCACCGGCTCGTTCGAGGACGCGTGCCTGTAGAAGTTCAATCCTTGAACAAAGGAACTCGCGCAGTTGCCGACGCCGACAATGCCGACTCTGACCTTGCCAGAAACAGGATGGGGTGCGTGCATGTTCGCCTTCATCATCAGCCAGTGTGGCGATGCAAACGTAAGTTCGTTGGCGATTGTTCGTTCCGGTAAAGCGCGCCAGTGACGCCGATCAGGCTTTCCCCCGGCGGAGAAAATCGGAAATCATTAACTTAGGATGGATCGAACGTTCGCCGATGCAAGTATGCGCCTTTCGGCTTGCAGGGCGCCTGCTTGGAACGGCGTCTCGCAATGATTGTTTGAAGAAGATGGCGGCGAAGAGATGGTTCGCGCCGCGTTCGGGAACTTCGAGGATGCATCGACCGCCGTCGACAGACGCCGCTGGGGTCTGCTGCGCCATGCTGATCGCGGCGGCGCTCGCCGGATGCCAACGCGAGGAGCGAACCCTAAGGCTCGATCCCGCCAGCGCGGCGGCTCTGAACGATGTGCGCTTGATGCCCGACGGTACGGCCGGCGCGCCGCCGCAGATCTTTACTGCGCTCGGCAAGCCCTATGCCGACAACGCCTATGACCTCAGTCAGGGAAAGCGGCTCTACAGCTGGTTCGGCTGCCGGCAGTGTCATGCCGACGATCGCACTGGCATTGCGCCGAGTTTCCTTGCGGGTCGCTGGCGATATGGCCCCAGCCTCGCCTCGATCGTGGTGTCGATCCGCGATGGTCGGCCAGGAGGAATGCCGTCGTTTCACGCGCGGCTGACGACGGAGCAGATTTGGCAGCTTGCCGGGTATGTTCAGACCTTGGGTGCATATTCTGCCAAGACCTCGGCACCGGGGCGCGACGACGCTGTGCAGACACGGCCGGCCGAAAACCGTGCGCCGGCGTCCGGGCTGTTCGACAGGCTGTCGGTGCAATGATGGTGCGCGGCGGTCTGATCGTGGTTCTTGCGGCTGGGCTGGCCGCCTGTTCCGGACCGCAGTCGGTGCTGGCGCCGCACGGACCTCAGGCGCAATCGCTTGCGTGGCTGATATGGACCATCGTGGCGGTTTGCTGCGTGGTATGGGCGCTCGTCATCGTCGCGCTCGCGGCCGCGCTCGTGCGGCCGCAGCGGCGGCGCAAAGGTGATCCCGCGGCGCAACGGCGGCTGTCGATCGTCGTCGGCACCGCGACGGCTGGCACGGTGATCGTGATCGCAGCGTTCACTTTCATCAGTTTTCGCGCCACCGCCTCGTTGCAGCCCGCCGGACCGTATCCGGTGACGATTCACGTCCGCGCCTACCAGTGGTGGTGGGAGGTGACCTATCCCGATGCCGAGGACGGAGGCTCTTTCGTAACCGCCAACGAGATTCATGTTCCGGTGGGAGAGCCGGTTCGCGTACAGCTCAGCGCTGCTGACGTCATCCATTCGTTCTGGATACCGAGCCTTGCCGGGAAACAGGATCTGATTCCCGGTCGCACCACCGAAATCGTGGTGAGCGCTTCGAGCCCGGGTGTCTATCGGGGGCAGTGTGCCGAGTTCTGCGGATTCCAGCACGCACATATGGCCCTGTCGGTCGTCGCGGATGAGAAAGACGCCTTCGAAGCCTGGAAGGCCTCGCAGCGGCAGTCCGCGGCGGTGCCGGATAACGATGACACCCGGCACGGAGAACGGGTTTTCACGCGCGGAGCCTGCGCGGGTTGCCATACGATCAGAGGCACGGCGGCGATCGGGCGCACGGGGCCGGACCTCACGCATGTCGGCAGCCGTCGTACCATCGGCGCGGGCCTGTTCGAGACCACGCAAGGCTCGCTCGCCGCATGGATCGCCGACCCGCAGGCCCTGAAGCCGGGCAATACCATGCCGCAGGTGTCGCTGAGTCCGGCGGAGCTCAAGGCTCTCGCCGCCTACATGGCGAGCCTCAAATGAGGTCGCAGGACGATAGGTTGCACGATACGGACGTCGATGATGCCGCGCTGGTCTCACGGCTCTCGTCGCTGTGGGGGACGCGTCCCGGATTCTGGAATGCGGTCGCAACCGTCGATCACAAGATCATCGCTCGCCGCTACGTTATCACCGCGTTCGTCTTTCTCAGTCTCGGCGGGCTGTTGGCACTGCTGATGCGATGGCAGCTCGCGCAGCCCGAAAACACCGTCGTCGGGCCGGACCTCTACAATCAGCTGTTCACGATGCACGGCTCGACGATGATGTTTCTGTTCGCCGTACCGGTGATGGAGGGAATGGCGGTCTATCTGGTGCCGCTGATGGTCGGCACGCGCAACATCGCTTTTCCGCGGCTCAACGCGTTCTCCTATTGGATCTATCTGGCCGGCGGTGTGATGCTGTGGATCGCGTTCGCGATGCAGATGGGGCCGGATGTCGGCTGGTTCGCCTATGTGCCACTCTCCGGGCCGCAGTACGGCGCCGGCAAGCGCGCCGATATCTGGGCGCAGATGGTGACGTTCACCGAACTCGCCGCGCTGGCGGTCGCCGTCGAAATCGTGGTGACGGTGCTGAAGCAGCGCGCGCCGGGCATGTCGCTCGATCGCATTCCGCTGTTCGTCTGGGCCATGCTGGTGACGTCGCTGCTGATCATTATCGCGATGCCCGCGGTGATGGTCGCGAGCACGACACTGATCCTGGATCGGCTGATCGGCACCCATTTCTACAACCCGGCAGAGGGCGGTGACGTTCTGCTCTGGCAGCATCTGTTCTGGTTCTTCGGTCACCCGGAGGTCTACATCATCTTCCTGCCGGCGGTGGGGATCGTCTCGGCGATCGTTCCGACCTTCGCGGGACGGCCGATCTTCGGATACCTGCCGATGGTGTTTGCGCTGCTGACGACAGGGGTTCTGTCGTTCGGGCTCTGGGTCCATCATATGTTCGTCACCGGTCTGCCGCGGCTCGGCGAAAGCTTCTTCACCGCGTCCAGCATGACGATCGCCGTTCCGGCGGGGCTGCAGATTTTCTGTTGGATCGCGACGTTGTGGGATGGGCGGCCGCAACTGAAGACGCCGCTGCTGTTCGTCATTGCCTTCATCGTCACTTTTGTCGTCGGCGGTCTGACCGGGGTGATGGTGGCCTCGGTGCCATTCGATACCCAGGCGCACGATACGTATTTCGTCGTCGCTCACTTTCACTATGTGCTGGTGGGCGGCGCTGTGTTTCCGCTGCTCGGCGGGATCTATTACTGGTATCCGAAGATCGTCGGGCGGATGATGAGCGAGCGTGTCGGCTGCTATGTGGCGGCCTGTATCTTCGTCGGTTTCAATCTTGCCTTCTTCCCGATGCATATCCTCGGCCTGCAGGGCATGCCGCGACGCGTCTATACGTATCCGCCGGAGTTGCCCTGGAGCGGACTGAACCTGTTCGTCAGTCTCAGCACGCTGCTTTTGGCTGCGGGATTCCTGCTGTTTTTCATCGATGCGATCCGCAGCGCGCGCCATGGGCAACCTGCGGGCGACAACCCCTGGAATGCGAGCACGCTCGAATGGGCAACGGCGTCGCCGCCGCCGAGCTTCAACTTCGCGCGCATTCCTGTCGTTCAAGGCCGCGATCCGCTGTGGCAGAGCCCGGATGTCCTGCCGGTGGCATCCGGGCTCTGTCTGAACCGCCGCGAATTGATCGTCAGCTCGGTTGCCGAAGGCACGCCGCAGGCGCGCGAGTCCTCGCCGCGAAACTCGTTATGGCCGTTCTGGGCGGCGATCGCGACGACGATCATGCTGATCGGATCGATCTTCACGCCGTGGGCGGTGGTTTGGGGATCGATCCCGATCGCCGTGACGTTGGTCGGCTGGTTCTGGCCGAAGGGCACTCCTGAGGACGATGCATGAAAAGCAGGGTTGTCGCCGATCTCGCCGCGCTTCCCTCGCACGGGCAGGGAAGCGCAAGCGTGACATGGTGGGGAACGTGGGCCTTCATGCTGATCGAAGGCACCGGCTTCGCGCTGGGGATCGCCGTCTATCTCTATCTGCTCAGCATCGCGCCGGACTGGCCGCTCCGCGCGCCTGTTCCGGACTTGCGGCCGGGAACGATCATCACGGTTCTGCTGATCGCAAGCCTCATTCCGAACCATGTCATCGCCACATGGGCGAAGCAGCAGAAATTGCGCCATGTCCAGGTCGGCATCGTCGTGATGACGGCATCCGGCATCGCTCCCCTGGTGGTTCGGGCGTTCGAGTTCCCGGCGCTCGGTATCTCCTGGGATAGCAATGCGTACGGGTCCGTCGTCTGGCTGCTGCTCGGCCTGCACACCACGCATCTGATCACCGATCTGGTCGATACCCTTGTCCTGGCGGTGATCATGTTCACGCGCCATGGCGACAATGACCGTCGCTTCGGCGATATCGAAGATAATGCGATGTACTGGAACTTTGTCGTGTTGACATGGCTTCCACTCTACGGATGCATCTACTGGATCCCGCGGCTATGAACGCTGTCAGACCGGCGACCGTGATGGCAGGGGTGCTGACGGGCCCGGCGGCCTGGGCGGTCAGCACGCAGCTCGGGCCTATCCTGCCGTATATGGAATGCGCGCTCGCATGGCCGGTTTCCGGCATGCTGGCGATAGGGCTTGCTCTGCTGTCGCTCGTCGCGGGTTTCTGGCCATGGTGGCGAACGTCGTCAGACTCACCTGCAGGCACCGTCTTCGTTGTCGGTCTTGGTCGTCTGATGGGCCTGCTGTTCGGCTTCGCGCTCGTGCTGCAGGCGGCCTCGTCGTTTCTGTTGGACCCATGCGCACACTAGCAACCCTCATGTGGCTCGTTCTCTGCGGATCGGCCGTGTGGGCGCACGGCGAGGCTGGGCCCGCGGCGGGGCTGCGTTGGACGTTCGATCCGTTCGTCGTCGTGCCGCTCGCGGCTGCGCTTGCCGTCTATGTTGCCGGCACGCTTCGCCTGGCGCGCGCAGGATCGGGACGGGCGGTCCGGCCGCTGCAGTGCCTGTGTTATCTGACCGGCTGGCTTGCGCTGGCGTTGGCGCTGACCTCACCCTTGCATTGGCTCGGCGAGCGGATGCTGGCCTTTCACATGATCGAGCATGAGATCGTGATGGCGTGCGCTGCGCCGTTGCTGGTGGTCGCACGACCGGCGGCGGCTCTGCTCTGGGGCGTGCCGCAACGGTTGCGCGGATCGCTCGCAGGTGTCTTGCGACGTCCGGCTTTGCGAAGCGGCTGGCGTTGGCTCGCGCGCCCGGGCCTGGCGACGGTTCTGCACGCCGTGGTCATTTGGATTTGGCATGTGCCGCTGCTGTTCGATGCGGCTGTCGCCAACGTCGCGATCCACCGTCTGCAGCATGTGAGCTTTCTGGGGGCGGCGCTGCTGTTCTGGTGGGCGATCACCCGCTCGCGCGACCGCGGGCTCGCTGCTGTGCACCTGTTCGTGACCATGCTGCACACCAGCGCGCTCGGCGCGCTGATGGCGCTGGCGCCGCGCGTTCTGTACCGCATCGAGCCCGCGTCCGCCGCCGTCTGGGGATTGACGCCGTTGGAGGACCAGCAGCTCGCTGGACTGATGATGTGGATACCGGCGTGTACGGTGTATGCGGCCGCCGCGTTGTTGCTGGCGATGCGCTGGGTTGCGCAATCGGGCAGGGCCGCGGAGCGATCATATGTCAGGCCATAACGCGCGCATGCTCATGCTCGGCTGCGGCATCGGCCTTGCCGCGCTGCTGGCGGCTGGCGTGTTCGTGGCGATGAACCGGAACAACAACAAGGCCATCGCCATCGCGCTGACAGGCGGGGAGCCGGACAAGGCGCCCGCCCTCATCCGCCGTTATGGATGCGCCGGATGCCATACGATCGGCGGCGTTCCGGGTGCGGTCGGGAAGGTCGCGCAGCCGCTCGACGGTTTGCGCGCGCGCGTCTTCATCGCCGGGCGGTTGCAGAACTCGCCGGACAATCTTGTCCGCTGGATTGTGTCGCCGGATTCGGTGTCGCCCGGCACGGCGATGCCGCGCACGGGCATTACGCCGGATGAAGCGCGGCACGTCGCGGCCTACCTTTACGCGCGCTGAATCTTACGGCGATGGCGTGGGCCGGAACGGCAGGCTTTTGATGTACGTGGCGATCGCCGCCCGGTCACTCGGCGGAAGCTTCGCGGTGTTGCTGACCACGCTTTTCATCGAGGAGCCGACCGTATCACCGCTGGGGGTGCGACCCGACAAGAGCAGTTCGGCAATGTCGGCTTCCGTCCATGAGCCAAGCCTCGCCGGGGTAATGTTGGGAATGAAGCCGGTGCCTTCGGGATCGGGCCCGCCGGCGAACCGCGTGTCCTCGCGAATGCCGCCCAGCAGATTGCGCGACGAATGACATTCGGCGCAATGCGCTACGGCCTCGACGAGATAGCGTCCCCGGTTCCAGGCAGCGCTCTTCGCGGGATCTTCCACGATCGGATCGGTATCGAGAAACAGAACTTTCCAGAAGCCGACGAAGCGCCGGATGTTGAACGGAAAACTGAGTTCGTGTGGCGGCGCTTTGCCGGCCACTGGAGGCAGTGTCCTCAGATAAGCCATCAGGTCGGCCACGTCCGCGACACGCATCTTGACGTAGCTGGGATAAGGAAAGGCGGGGAAGTAGTGCTCGGCGCGTGGAGAGACGCCGCTCAACAGGGCGTTGGCGAGGTCGCGCGTGGACCATGTGCCGATCCCGTCCTGAGGATGAGGCGAGATGTTCGGTACGCGCATCGTGCCGAACGGCGACGCCAGCGCCATGCTGCCGCCGAGCTTCAGCGGATCGGACTGGCCAGGCGACGCATGACAGGAACTGCAATCTCCGGCCGCGAAGATCAGGCGTCCTCGCTCCGCATCGCCGGGTGCGTCGAGCTCTGCCGTGACGGTGGTGAAAGCCGGCCGCGGCGTCGTGATCAGCCCGGCGCAAAGAGCCGCAGCCGCCGCCACGGCCACCGCTCCGATCGCGATCGGCACGCGCGTCATGGCAGCCGCCGGGCTCCGTCCGCAGGGTGCCCGCCGAGGCTTGGAAATCCAATGCCGCACGATGGTTCGACCATGGGAAGAGGAACGAAGCCTGCGTCAAAGTGTTCCTCCGCGACAGACGCCGGAGGTGCCGCATGCACAAGGCAACTTTGAAGCCATACTCGGGACCAGCCGGCGGTTGGGGCTCCGTCCGCGTTCTTGGTGCCGTGCTGAGCAAGGAGGAGATCCCGATCCTCGGCAGCGAAATTCTCTGGCAGCAGAACAAGCCCGACGGCTTCATGTGCGTGAGCTGCTCCTGGGCGAAGCCGGCCAAGCCGCATCCGTTCGAATTCTGTGAAAACGGTGCCAAGGCAACGGCCTGGGAGACCACCAGCAAAACTGTCACGCGTGATTTCTTCGCCGCGCATCCGCTTGCCGAACTGCGCACCTGGTCGGACCATCGTCTCGAAGCTGAAGGCCGCTTGACGGAGCCAATGGTCTATGATGCTGCCACCGACCGCTATGTTCCGGTCTCCTGGCAGCAGGCGTTTCAGGCGATCGGCGCGGAACTGCGCCAGCTCGATCCGCAGTCGGTCGTATTCTATACCTCCGGGCGCGCCTCGCTCGAGGCGAGTTATATGTACCAGCTGTTCGGCCGCATGTACGGCTCGAACAATTTTCCCGACAGCTCGAACATGTGTCACGAGTCGACTTCGGTGGCGCTGCCGGAGGTCATCGGCGCTCCGGTCGGAACGGTATTGCTTCCGGACTTCGACCAGACCGATTGCATCCTGTTCTTCGGTCAGAACACGACCACGAACTCGCCGCGCATGCTGCATCCGCTGCAGGCGGCGGTGAAGCGCGGGGTGCCGATCCTGACCTTCAATCCGTTGCGCGAGCGCGGCCTGGAGCGGTTCACCGATCCGCAGAAGCCGACGCAGATGATCGCCGGCGGCACGCGGATCAGCTCGCACTATTTCCAACTGCGGGTGACCGGCGATACCGCGGCGATCGTCGGCCTGTGCAAGGCCGTGATCGAAGCGGACGATCATGCGGTCGCCCACGGTCAGCCGCGCCGGATCGACGTTGCGTTCATCGAACAGCATACCCACGGCTTCGATGCTTTCGCCGAGTTCTGCCGGAACCAGCGCTGGGACGAGCTGGAACGGATCTCCGGCCTGACGCGCGATGCCTTGGAGGCCGCCGCCGATATCTACATGAAGGCGAATGCCGTGATCGCGAATTATGGGATGGGCATCACCCAGCATGTCCACGGCGTCGAAACGGTCAAGATGATCGTCAACCTGCTTCTGCTCAGAGGCAATATCGGCAAGCCCGGCGCCGGGATTTCGCCGGTTCGCGGCCATTCGAATGTCCAGGGCCAGCGCACGGTCGGCATCTCGGAGAAAACAAAACTCGTGCCGCTCGATCGACTCGCCGAGCTCTATCATTTCGAGCCGCCGCGGCAGGACGGCCTGACCACCGTTGATGCATGCGAAGGGATTTTGAACGGCAGGGTTCGCGCATTCGTCAGCTTGGGCGGCAACTTCGTGCGCGCGGTGCCGGAGCGCTCGTTGATGGAGCCGGCGTGGTCGAACTTGAAACTGTCGGTGCAGATCGCAACCAAGCTGAACCGAACGCATCTTGTTCCAGCGCAGACGACCTACCTGCTGCCTTGTCTCGGCCGCATCGACATCGATCAGCAGGCCGGAGGGCCGCAAGCGGTCTCGATGGAGGATTCGACGACCTGCATCCACGGCTCGCGCGGCCAGCGTCCTCCAATCAGCAAGCACCTGTTGTCCGAGCCGCGCATCATCGCGGAAATTGCCAAGGCGACATTGCCGGCGAACCGTGCCCTCGATTGGGACGCATGGGTGGCCGATTATGCGCGCATTCGCGATGCGATCGAGCAGACCTATCCGGACCAGTTCAAGGACTTCAACAAGCGACTGTTCCAACCGGGAGGTTTTCCGCGTCCGCTTGCAGCGCGCCAGAGAGAGTGGAAGACGCCGACCGGCAAGGCCAATTTCAGCGTACCCGAGAGCCTGTCGTCCGGTGCCGAGGACGGTCGCGCCGGCGTGTATCAGTTGATGACGTTGCGAGCCGACGGGCAGTTCAACACGACGGTCTATAGCGAAGACGACCGATTCCGTGGCGTCTACGGCGGCCGTATGGTCGTCCTGATGAATCCGGACGATATGATCCACGAAGGCCTGAAAAAGGATGATCGCGTCACATTGGCGACGGTGGCCGGCGATGGTGTCGAGCGGCGACTGGCGGACCTGCAGGTGTTTCCCTACGACATTCCGCAGCACTGCATCGCCGGCTACTATCCCGAGTGCAATGTGCTGGTGCCGTTGTGGCATTATGCCAAGGGCAGCAAGGTGCCGGCTGCGAAGTCCATTCCCGTCAGGCTGATCGCGCAATCGTAAGCGCAGGCGGCGTTCACGCTGCGGGTGCCAGCCGGTCCAGCGCCGTGCCGACAGCAGCCATCACGCCGTGCCAGTCGCCGGCGGTGCGCTGATGAAACAGCCGCATCGTCGGATACCACGCCGTGTGGGATGCGTCGCGGCGCCATCGCCAATCGCAATCGGCATGGAGCAGGGTCCAGACGTTTGCTCCCATGGCACCTGCGAGATGCGCCGGCATCGAATCGATCGTCACGAGTAGATCGAGCGAGCGGATGGCGGTTGCGAGGGCGACGATTCGGGAGGCGCTGGCATCCTCGGCGCCGAGCGCTTGCAGATCGTCCGGCGATGCGCCCCGTTGCAGCGAATACATCCGCATCCCCGGCCGCTGCAGCAGTTTTAGCGTCTGCACGGGGATCGACCGTCGCTGGTCCCAGTTTCCGGGCTGCCAGACGACGCCGACGGCGTAATATCGCCGATCGGTGTGCCGGTTCATTCGGGGAGAGGGGATGCGCACCCGTTCGTTCCGGGACAGACGATCCAGTGTCAGATAAGGAACGCTGTCCGAGATCGCAGCGCGCGTCGCCCGCGACGCGTGGGCCAGTTCCATGATCTCGATGTCGACGTCATAGGCGACATCCGGCGTGCCATCATGCAAGGGGATCACGCGGTCGGCGCCCGCGATGTCGGACAGCAGCGGGATCAGCTCCGGCTGGCACCAAAGGATCACCTCGCGCGCGATCGCCCGCAATGGCGCCAGAAATCGGCAGAATTGAAGGGTATCGCCGAGACCATGATAGCAGCGGACGAGCACGCGTCGGCCGGCTAAAGGTTCGCCGCGCCAGATCCGTTGCAGGTGGCGCGGGCCGGTGTGTTTCCTGAAGCCTGTCTCGGGGAGGAGCGTCTTATCTGCGATTGCCCAGGCGCGGGCAAAGTCCTCCCGCTGCATGGCCTCGCACCATGCGTCGGCTGGTGTTTTGGAGAACGCAGATGGTGAGGTGCCGAGGCTGTCCATGATTGCCATATCGACATTGATGGAAATGGTGTCAGTTGGGCTGCTGATCACCCGTCTCGCATGGTGACTTAGGTGAGCATGACTTGCGTGAGCTTTACGGGGTCGTTTCCAGATAGGCCGGCGAGAACTCGGCGATCTGTGTCAGCGCGTTCCAGTCGCGGATTTCGACGCGCTTGTTGGCCCATTCGATCGCGCCGATGCGGCGCAGGCGCTGAACGACGCGGTTGGTGTGGACGATCGAAATGCCGGTGAGGCGGGCGAGGTCGGCCTGCGTCCACGGGATATTGAGGGTATAGTCGGCGGCAATCCCGACCGATTGCAGGCGGTAGGTGAGATCGCACAGCAATTGGGCGACGCGTGAGGTTGCGTCGCGCCGGTGCAGGCTGACGATACGCTCCCGCAGGATCGCGCCTTCGACCACGATCTGCAGCTCAAAGGCATGGCGCAGGCGCGGCGAGGCGTTGAGGGCGTCCAAGAGCAGCGTTCGCGGAATGCGGGCGATAATGGCCGGCCCGAGCGCGGTCAGCGAGTATCTCAGCTTGCGATGATAGAGCGCTTGCAGATCAGCGATATCGCCCGGAACGTGCAGCGCGATGGTTTCATCATAGGCAGCGACATGCTTGTGCTCGCAGACGAAGCCGTCGAGCACCAGGCAGCATTCCGACAGTTCGTCGCCTTCGTAGGCGATCTTGGCGTAAGCAGGAATGTTCTTGACCGTGAGAGGCAGGTTGGAAATCAGATTGCGGTCTTCGATCGGCAGGCTTCGCCAACGTTCGAGCTTGCGCAGGAGGCGGCTGTAGGGACGTCCGCTTTCGAGCATGTTGAAGCGAAAGGCGGCCGCTTGATCCGGCCGGTCTGTCGAATGCTCGAGATCACGTTGCGCGAGCCTTTCCATGGTTTTCTCCACATTCCGGCACATGTGCCTCGCTCTGCTTGACGGGAGTCAACTCCTGAAATGTCCTGGAAGACCGCGTGGGATGCCATGGTGCGCAACGGTGTCTGGCATCCGAAGAGGCGTTCCTGCTTAGGCATTGAATGAATTGGCTCTTCGGCAGTTTCGAATCTAAGCTGCTGCTGTTTCGTTTGTTCCTCAGGCGCTTGTACCCGCTGAGGTGCATCGCGATGAGGATGGAAAACAGGGCTTCGATGTGTCCTGCGTTTCGTCAGGAGCGCGGATACGACGAAGACCTCGTCCCGCTGCTCGCGGAACAAGGCCTTGCCGAAGCGCTGTCGATGGCAGCAAGCTATTTTCCGGATCCCGAGCCGGCTCCGCCTGAGCCGCTTCCAGATCCGCCGGCGGCGCCGCCCGCAGAGCCGCCGGAGCCTGCGCTGCCGCCGCTACCGCTACCGCCGCTGCTGCCGTCGCCGGAGCCTCCCTGCTGCTGCCCACCTGGCAAGGTCGGGCTCTGGCTCTGCGAGCCGACCGGAGCCCGCTTGTCGCTTTGGGAGCCGCTCGGGAAGTTGGTCTGTGCAGAGGCGCTCGAACTGATCAGAGCCGAACTGATCAGAGACATGGCTGTTACGAGTGCAAGCGTTGTCCTCATTGATCCTCCTCGCTGGATTTCCAAGAATGCCGATGTTCAGAAAGAAGACCCCGCCTCTGAGCGGCGGGGCCAGGGGAGGAACATCAGCGAGAGGCTAAAAGCCACTCGGTAGACCAATCGCGGGCGGTGGCCGGCGTTCCTCCCTTCAGGGCTGCGGCCCATGGATTCTGTGCGGGACTTAACCTGGGTTTGCATTGTACCAGGCTCATCTTGTCATACGTTGCAGTGCGGTCGATCGGACGCCGCGAGAGCCGCAGTGCGCCAGTCGCTTTACGCGGCGGCCTGCATTCCCGGTTTGAGGACGACCTTGATGCAGCCGTCTTGCTTGTCACGGAACGTCTTGTAGAGCTGAGGCCCGTCATCCAGCGGCGCGCGATGGGTGACGACAAAGGACGGATCGATCGCGCCGCTTTGGATCAGATCGAGCAGCTTGGGTAGATAGTGCTGCACCGGTGTCTGCGCCATACGGAACGACAGCCCGCGATTGATCGCGGAGCCCATCGGCACCTGGTCGACGAACCCGCCATAGACGCCGACGATCGAGACCGTGCCGAAATTGCGGCAGCATTGGATCGCCTGCCGCAGCACATAGGGGCGATCGGTGGCAAGATACGTGGCCAGCTTGATCTGATCGATCCTGTCCCCGGACGAACGGTTCGGCTCGGTGCCTACCGCGTCGATGCAGGCATCGGCGCCGCGTCCGTGGGTGATCTGCTGAAGACGCTCGTAGACGTCCTCGGCCAGGAAGTCGATCGTCTCCGCGCCGGACTGCCGCGCCAACGCCAGCCGCTCCGGCACGGTATCGATGGCGACGACGCGCTCCGCGCCGAGCAGGAACGCGCTGCGGATCGCCATTTGCCCGACCGGGCCGGCACCCCAGATGGCGATGGTCTCGCCGCCTTTGATGTTGCAGAAGTCGGCGGCCATGTATCCGGTCGGAAAGATGTCGGACAGAAACAGCACCTGGTCGTCGCTGAGCCCGTTCGGGACCTTCAGAGGGCCTGCGTCGGCAAAGGGCACGCGGAGATACTCCGCTTGTCCGCCGGGATAGCCGCCAAGGATATGCGAGTAACCGAACAGTCCGGCCGGCGAATGGCCCCACAATTTCTCCGCCTTGGCCTTGTCCGGATTGGAGCGCTCGCAGGCCGAGTAGTAGCCGCGGGTGCAGAAGAAGCACTCGCCGCACGCAATTGTAAACGGCACGACGACCCGGTCGCCGACCTTCAGTGAACTGACTTGCCGTCCGACGTCGACGACCTCGCCCATGGTTTCGTGCCCAAGGATATCGCCCTTGTGCATCTCCGGGATCATGCCGTCGAAGATATGCAGATCCGACCCACAGATCGCGCAGGAGGTGACCTTGATGATGATATCCCGGTCATCCTGAAGCGCCGGATCGGGAACGGATTCACAACGGATATCGCCGACGCCGTGCCAAGCTAGAGCTTTCATCAGATCCTCACGTCTCTTTCCATCTGGGAAACGAATGGAGCGTGACGGAGAATGTTCCTCCCGACGGATGCGGAGCGCCGGCGCCTACTCCGCGGTCATGAGCGTTTTGTTCGGTTCCTGCGCGACGCGGTCTTCGATCTCCTCATGGTGCGGGGTCGCCGGCAGAGCCTTTTTGAAATTCTTGGCATAGTCCGGCGGCATTTTCGGTGGCATCAGCGGCTCGTAGGCATCGACGATCGCGTCGATGACCACCGGGCCTTCACAGGAGAGCGCCGCGTCCAGGACCGTCTCGATCGCATCCGCGGTCTGGATCGTGAAGCCCCGGCCGCCCATCGCCTCGGCGGCCTTGGCAAAGTCGATCGGCTGCAACTCGCAGCCGAATTGCGGATTTCCCAGAAACATCATCTGCTCCCAGGCGATCTGGTTCAGCATGTTGTTTCGGAGCACCAGCACTTTCAGCGGCAGCCGATGGCGCACGGCGGTTGAAAATTCACCGAGCTGCATCGCGAATCCGCCGTCGCCGACCACGGCGAAGATGGGGCGATCGGGGAAGGCTATACCGGCCGCAATCGCATAGGGCAGGCCGCAGGCCATTGACGCCAGCGTGCCCGATACGCCGAAGGCGTGGCTGTCATCGAGATCGATATGACGCGCGGTGAGTTCGGTGTTCTGGCCGGAGTCGGTTGCCAGCACCGCGTGCGCGGGCAGCCGCCGGCCGAAAGCGCGCACCACCGTCTGCGGCTTGAGCGGCTGGCTTGTCTTCGTCGCCCATTGCTCCATGAGATCGCGCCAACGCTGCATCCCGTGCTGGGCCTCGGATAGGAACGAGCGGTCTGCCTTGCTGTGCAGGCAGGCATTCAGCGCGGCGAGCGTTTCGGCGGTGTCGCCGACGAGACCGGCCTCCACGGGATAGCGCAGGCCGATGCGGCTTGCTTCGTGGTCGATCTGCACGCCGCGCGCCTGACCCGGCTTCGGGTAGTACTCGATATAAGGGAAGGTGGAGCCGACGATCAGCAGCGCGTCACATGTTTCCATCGCGGTTTGCGACGGCAAGGTTCCGAGTAGGCCGATGCCGCCGGTGGTCAGCGGATGGCGATCGGGAAGCACCGCTTTGCCAAGCAGGGCTTTGGCGACCGGCGCGGCCAACAGGTCAGCTGTTTTTTCCAGCTCCGCGCGTGCGCTCAGGGCGCCGCGGCCGGCCAGGATCATCACGCGCGAGGCGCTGTTGAGGATGTCCGCGGCGCGTTCAATGTCATCCTGGCGCGGGAGGCGGCGGCCTTCGAACAGACGGTTCGGCTGGTGGTGCGGTTGATTGCGTTTCGACCGTTTCGCGCTGTGCAGCGGCTGTTCCTGCACGTCGTTGGCGATCGACAGGTGCGAAACGCCGCGTTGGCTGAGCGCAAAGCGACACGCGA
This sequence comes from Afipia sp. P52-10, assembly GCF_000516555.1. Taxonomy (NCBI): domain Bacteria; kingdom Pseudomonadati; phylum Pseudomonadota; class Alphaproteobacteria; order Hyphomicrobiales; family Nitrobacteraceae; genus Afipia; species Afipia sp. P52-10. Next base: position 110,125 of record NZ_AZSJ01000002.1, read on the forward strand.
GGCCGGCCAGGTTCTCCATGTGGGCGGCATCGGTGACCTGCGCGTTGAACACGGTGACATCGTTGAACACCCGCGTCAGGTCCACGTCCTGCTGGGTCAGCGTCTCGATCAGGTCGTGATACTGCTGGCCAGTAATGGCGAGAACGGGAGCCTGATCGAGCTTGGCGTCATAGAGGCCGGTGATGAGATGCGTGCCGCCGGGGCCCGATGTCGCCAGACACACCTGTGACGCGCAAGTTTGTATGTCACCTGCCGGGATTGGCCGGGATCATCCGGGAATTTTTGGGAAGTGCCCGAACCATGCGGGTTTCTCCGGTGTCCCGCGGGCGTTGCGCTGAACCGCCGTCGCGCAAGATCAAATTACACCGATTGCGGGGGCGCCGTGGGAAAACTCCAGCGGATTCAATGTGGGCTCTGGGGAAGTCGGACAAAATCCGCCGTCGCGCGCCGCGAGTGTCCGACTTCGGTTCAATCGCGAGTTAAAAGCCATTCTAGCAGGGTTCTGGGATTCGACGCTGACGAACCCGGCCGGGAACCCGGACAAGAAGTCGGACAACCAACGAGCCACAAACCCGCTCATTCGTAGGCCCCTTCCAGGGCCGCAGGCATCTCGCCAGGGCGATATGCAAAGCCGGGGTCGATGCCGGAGGGAACACGCACCGTCCGGACACCATTAGCGGTGTTGATGGTGTGGGTCACCATGCGGCTTCGCGGGGCCTCCTCAGACACCTCCAGCCCGTAGCGCTCCAGATCGCGCTCGTTGAGGCTCTGGACGGTGCAGTGGCAGAACCAACCGTTTGGCGGATAGTGCGTCTGCCACCAGGGATCGTCGACCGGCAGCACCGTATTGTGCCACGCCTGGTGCTCGGGTCTCGGGTTCTTCTGGCCCTCCAGATGCACGTAGCGCAGGTATGGCCGCTGCTTCTTCACCCGCTGGATTTGCTCCCAGCGGCCGGCGGCGTAGGCCGTGCTCATGTTGGTGTCGAAGATGACGCGGCTGCGCCAGCCGCGCGATCCGTTGTAGCTCCAGCCGTGTTCGGCGACGATCCGGTCGAAGTCCTTTCGGAAGTCTTCGATCGTGGTCCCGTCGGCTATGGCGCGATCGACGGCCGCGCGGAAGTCGCGCAGGATATCATCGGTCTGCGCACCGGCCACCATGAAGCCCGCCGAATGCTCCTGCTCCCATAAGTCGGTCCAGGCTCGCGTCGGTACGTTGACCTTGCGCCGCAGGAAGTCGATCGCCTCGCGCGGATTGGTGGAGAATGGCCGCACCTCGGCATTCAGCACGAAGGGCGCGCCGCAGCCGCAGCCGCAAGTGTTCGGGAAAGCTGGTACGCCGTGGGCTTTAAGCACCTTTGTAGCTCCTTCCCGGCGGCACGATGCCGACATACTCGCCACCGAACTCGGCCACCCAGGCTCTCGCGATCTCTTCCTCCGGAAAAAGAAAGACGAGGGCTTTCAGATACTCTGGCGAGCGCCGCGCCATCCCTATCGTTTTGTACTCGATGCCTTGCTTTTGCGCGAACTTAAGAATGCGATCCATTTCGACGCCGAAGCCGAGTTCGGGGATCACGCGCTTCACCCCGTGGTTATAGGTGCGACGGTCGGGCGTACGCGGAATGAGGTGCGTGAGCTCGGGCATCGGCTTATGTACTGTCAAGTCCGACGCCCTGACGCCGGACTGCTTCCACTCATCCGTGACATCGAAGTCGATATCCTCTCCAATTGACTTGCCATTATATGTATCCTGTCTGCTGATCCCGGCGCTGTCGCGCTGTGATTGGTTTAGTGTTCGGTCAGGACTGCGGTTCGTTCGGCTCCGACAGGTCGTGCTTAAACCCGCGAACGACCAACGCGGCGTCGGAACGCCAAAGGTCCATCGTTGGCCATGTGTCGAACTTCGCTGCGATCTGTTCCAGCAACACGTTCACAGCCCAGCGAATATCATGCGATGCGGGCAGTGTTGCGAACGTGCCCTCGTCCTTGTCGTACAGGCCAGCCGCTGCGAGCTGGTTCAGAATAGTGTCGCCAAGATCGGTGTCGTAATCTTCACTACCGTCAGACGCCACATACTCGGGATCGCCGATCAGCTTGTTCAAAATGTCTTGGGCGTGCAGTACGCCTTTGTTGAAACTGTCATCATCGCGAAGGTTCTCCGGCTCAATTGAGCCACCGCCCAGCCTGTTGAGCCGCTCGACCTCTGCGAGCAGGTCCAAGCCATTGCGGTGCGATAGCTGACCACCTTCATCGACGTGCGCCCGCATCATGGCGATGTAGTCCGGCCGAAGCTTCCCCGGCTGCGGGTTGTCTGCGACTACCCGCAACGGCTTCGGCCATTCGCAACCGGGCTTTCCGCAGAACGGCGTCTTGATCTCAGGGGTGCATTTACACATGCTCACCTCGGTTACGTGTTGTGGTCGGTCAGGACAGCGGGTGCCAGGGCGTTCAACCGCGAAAGCTCAACTCACCCATTGAAGATGCGAGACGATCCACCATAGTCCGAAGCCGGCTGCGCCAAGCAGCGCTATGATGCCGATGACAGCGAGACCGAAAATCCACGGGAGCCAACCAAAATCGATATCGTACATCGATCAATCCTCCAGTTCGGAAAAGTCGCCATCATCGACGTCCCCGTGATCGCGAAAAGGCAGCGCAGGCGACGCATACTTTCGCTCTGCATGCCGCATCACCGTCGCCTCGTCCGTGAGTGTGAAGGAGAAGATCGACGCGCCACCATAGTAGTGCGTGACCCACTCGATCTTTGGTCGCGCCGGCGTGCCGTCGGCGGCATCGAACAGTGTTGGCTCCGGCGTGATGCTGGGCACATCGATCCGCAGCATCTTCGAGCCGAAGCGCTCTTCCTCGCGCGCACGGCCGACGTGCCGGCGGTGGCCGAATATCTCAACAATCGCCCAGGCGAAACCGTCCTCCGTCTCCTCGATTTGCGCAGTTGTGTCATGCTCGTTCAACATCGTTTCAATCCTCCGCAATGTCAGCCCGGCCGGTCAGGTTGGCGATGACGCGCGCCATACGCATCAGGCCCGCAAGGTTCTTCTCGGCCGCGCCGGGTTTGAACTTCTTCAGCTCCTCCTTCACCTGTTCGAAGGTCGAGCACCGCTCGATGACGGTGCGCACCTCGTCGAACAGCGCGTCGGTCGCGTCCGCGCACAGCTCCTCTGCGTGGCCGGCAAGGGCCTTGATGGCGTCGTCACTGGCACGCGCGGGATTGGCCGCATTCATCGCGAAGCCGTAAGGCGACGGCTGTACCGGCGCGGTCAACAATTCCGCGCCGGGGTCCGGCTCGCCGAAGCCCAGCAGGTCGCGCATGTCCGACTGTTGCACCTTCAGTCCCATCGGGACGAGCTTCGTCACGCTCTCTACGATGAACTTGCCGTCGCGCTGCTCGCCACGGCCGATGCGGATGCGCGGATATTTCTTCTGCGGCCCGAATTCGAGGTCGATCCATGGACGCACCAGATCGCGGTTGAGGATCGCTGATAGCGCCTTCGCGTCGGCGCGCTCGATGTCCTCTTGCACCTTGCGGTGCTCCTGGCCGACGGCGTGGCCGCCCGCGATCGCGTCGGTGGTTGCGGTCTGGCCGAGCACGGCTTTCGAGACCTGCTGGTCGAACCAGTCGGCGCGCTCTTTGTAGAGCACATGGCTTGCGCCCACATCGCCGGCCTTGATGAACTCGATGGCCATCGACTCGGGGATGATCGCCGCCATGTCGCCGGCTATGTTGGCGACGGCGCGAAACAGCGTCTCCTTGTCCTGTTCAGTGGCGCCGGCCGGATACTTGCCGACGCGCACCGGTTGGCCGAAGGTCTGCGCGAAGATCGCCCAATCGCGCAGCGTGAACGCCTTGAACATCCACGACCATGTGGCCAGCCGCGCGATGCCGGATCGAACCGGCAGGCCGGACTTTGCGCGAATGACGGCAGTGATGAACTTGAACGGTTCAAGCGCAACGTCGCCACGCGAGGTGCGCAGCAGTGGCGTGGTGCCATCGTTCTGGTCGAACCGGTACCAGCGCTGGTCGCGACGCTCCAGGCTCTGCGGCTGCCACTGACCTTCGGACGTATCCCAGATGATTTCGGTAAAGCTGATGCCTTTGCCGATGGCATCGAGGATGTCGAACAACTCGTCTTGCAGCTCGTCGCGGCCGAGCCAGTTGCGCACCATATCGGCGTGCTTCACATGCTCTGGATCGTCGGAGGCTGCATCAACCAGGATGTCGAGCTGCGCGACCGATCGCTTCCGGGTGCCGAGCACGCCGGTATAATGCATGTCGCGTTCTTCGATCTGTTCTGCTAGCTCGAAATAGCGCAGCGGCTCGGCGTGATCCGCCTCGCGCAGGAGGGTGGCAAGCCGTCGCGGATTGAGCCCGTCGGCCGGATAATCGGAGAACGGCGAGCGGACGCCGGTCACCGATGGGCCGGCGATTTCCTGTGTCAGCACCTCGCGCCGGATCGGCCGGCCGTCAGGGCCGTACAGAATGGTCTTGCTGTCAACCATGGCGCGGCGGCTCCTGCGTGTGATCGGTGGCGGGCTGAAGCCAGAGCGACAACACATGCTGAAGCTCATGCCACGCGCGGTTGGCCGCAAACCTCAGTTCCTGCGCTTCGCGCCCGGTGCCACCCGTCGAGGCGGCCAGTGCGGCATTCGACAGCGCCGACAGAGTGCGCATGGCGGCCGTCGTCTGTTCCGCGAGCGCGAGCACGGACGCCTGCTGCCGCGCGAACAGCGAGACACAGCCGTCGCAGATGTGCGCGGTGTCCGGCCCTGGTGCTGCGATCATCCGGCCGACCTCGTGTTTGCCCTTGCCGCAGAAATTGCAGTAGATCGCGGTGGAGAAACGTTCACGCATGGACGCGCTCCGGTGTGCAGAAGGTGCAGCGCTTCGCGTCTGCCGTCAGCTTGTCAGTTGCGCGCTTGTCAGCGACGATCTGCACGGCGATATCGACGCACTCGTCGCAGATGTAGACGAGCGGGCCGGCCACCATCACCTCGGCCTCGTGCTGGCTCCTGCCGCAGAAGTTGCAGTAGAAAAGCGTCTTGGCCATCACGTCGTGCCTCTCAGTTGTGCGCCGAGCGGCTGACGCCACCAGTCGCGTTCTTCGCTGAACGGGCTGTCGCTCAAAGCGCTCTCCGGCGCAGAAGCCGGAGACCGATATCCGGACTCCCAATAGTCGGCGCGTGAGGCGGCGTAGGCGAGCATGCCGGCTACGGCCGAGTCGCCGTGGCGCGTAAAGCCGTCGGCGCCTTTGAAGCGGTGATCATCCGGTATCTTGATCACGCCGCCGACATAGGCCAGCGCCTGGTGGTCGCGCAGCACGTCGTCATGCTTCGCCAGCACCACCGTCCGGTCGTTGAATGCCTCGATGTAGGGTGTCGCGTTGTCGCGATACCATTCCTGACTCAGCTTCACCTCGATCACGCTTGCGCCGTACCTCTGCGCCGCCACTTCGGCGAGGTACGCGCCGTTGCCGGTGGCATCGAGCGCGCCGCCGCACATGCGCGGGAGCCGATCGACAACGTAGAACAGCACCTGCCGCTGCTGGTCGAAAGGCATGTTGCGGAGTTCGACCTGCAGCGCGCAGGTGCGCGTCAACCCGTGACCGACCTCGAACACCATGACGACGGTGGCGTCACCGGTGCGGGCGAAGTCTTCGCCGAAGACGTGGCGCAGGTTCGGATTGAGCTTGTCGAGGAGCGGTTTCAGCTCGCGCTCGCAGAAGGCATCGGCCTCAGCCTTGCGCGCGGCCTCGGGCCAATTCTTGAAGCCGTCATCCAGCGCCCAGCGAACGATCGGAATGCTATCCTGCATGCAGCTCTCGATCTGCACGCGGGTCAGCGCCGCGCCCTCGGCCTCGGCCGGGATGCAATCCAGCTCCTGTTTCATCGCGGCGGTGCGGACGCCGTAGGACGAGCGGATTTTCCGTTCCCATTCTATTTCGCCTTCGGCGGTCGGTTCGATGCCGTTGACCAGACACACGCGCTTGTAAAGACCGTTTTCAACCGCCTTTGAAAACGGGATGAAATGCAGGCTGTACGGTATCTTGCCGGCCTTGGCCTCGCGGATCAGCTCGTTGAACGGATTGAGGATGCCGTTGTGCGTCGAGATGATCGCAACCTTGCCGCCCCAGATCAGCAGCGCGTTGACAGCGTCGAGAACTTCGCGGACGTCTTTGTGAAAGGCGGCTTCGTCGATGACCACCTTGCCCTGCAGGCCACGAATGTTCGCGGGGCGCGACGATAACGCCTCGACGCGGAAGCCAGAAGCAAACCGGGCGCGGAATGCTGCGACATCACTCGACGTGCCGTCCGCCTTCTTGTCCTCGAACAGGAATTCCTCGATCTCGACCAGCTCTTTCGCTACAGTCCTGGCGAAGTGCGCGACGTAGCCGATGAACTCGCGGCCCTTCTCCTTCGTGTCGCCGATGTAGAAGACGTTCATGCCGCCGGCCGACCGCTTGCGCGCCGCCAGCAGCGTATCGTCCAGCGCCTCGGCGAAGGTGATGCCGGTGCGGCGGCCTTTCTCGCCGAGCTTCAGATCGCTGTCGTCCTCCAACCACTCGCGCTGGTGGGCCATGAGGATGCCATCGGCCAGCGGATCGAGGTCCGGCGGGATGTCCGCGCCGCGCGGTAGCTCCTCGGGCAGTTGCGCCGGATCGCGTGAAATGACTTCGGTCACGGCCGCGCACTCTGCTTCGGCCGAATGCCGAGCACCTTGGCCTTGATGGCGTTGGCGGCCTCGTCGGAGAGACCTTTCTCCTTCGCAACCTGATCAACTGCCTTGACGGCGCGGTCGCGCAGTTCGATCTCGATCTTGCGGCGTCCATCGGCGCTGATGCGCTTGGCTTCCTCGGCATGCTTCAGCGCGCGCGAGGTCAGCATAAGCATCTCGGCCGTTGCTCCATTCGCACTGAGTTCGCCGGCGTTGCCGAGCATTTCAGCAATCAGCGTCTTCAACGTCTCGGCGACCATCAAGGTCAGCGACTCGTCGCCGGCCTGTTCGAGCTTCGGCGCGATGACCGACGCGATCTCGCGGGTCTCCTGCAACCGGCGGCTCAACAGCGCGACGCGCAGCGCCGTCCGATTGAATGCCGACCGCGAGATCACGGGAGGATCGGTGACGCCGTTCGCAAACGCCGCCACCTTCAACTGCCCGTTAAAGCCGTCGAGAATGTCGAGCTGGGAGAGCTTGCGTTCCCTCAGCTGTTCGAAGGCCCACAGCTTGGCCTCATCCGCCCATTCCGGCAGGGTGTCGATCGCCGACAGGCGTCCGCGTTTGGCTTTGTCCGCCATGGATCATCGCTCCGGCGGGCTCATCCGCTTGACGCCCTGCAGAACGAGACGGCGCTCGACGTGCTCGATGCCGGCCGGGCGCATGTGAACGATCACGGCGGTCCCCTGAATGTCGCGGCGAAGCGCGCCCATCTCTTCGAGATACGCCAGCTCGTTCTTCACCCAATCGCGCGACTTGTTGATGCCGTACATCTCAAGCTGATCGCGCAGCGCCGAGTCGTTGCTGGAATAATTGGTCTCGTCGTACAACGAGCGCAGGATGATCAGCCGTGCGTGCTCGCGGATAATGTCGCTCATCGGTCAAATCCCGCCGATTCCATAATCTTCTCCTGCAGCCGATCGGCGATAGCGGCCACGGGTCGAATACGTTCAGAGAGAATTCCGACTTCGCCACTCAGTTTGCCGATCAGCCCTTCCAGCTTGCTGATGGTGGAGTGGTCGGGAAGATGTTCGATATTCGTTTCGATGCGCGTTGCGCGATCCTCGATCACATCCAGCTTCGCAGCGAGCACTGCAACCGTCTCTCGATCGGCTTTTGCCTCAAGCTTCGAGTCGTAGTTCTTCCCGCGATCGCGTATTGAGGGCCAGAAGACCGCGAGGATAGCGACCGCGAGCGACAGCCACGGCACGAGGTCTTTCACTTCATTCATCCGAGACCTCTAATTCGGCGGCGTCCAACCGCACGTCTGTTGTCCATGCTCGTTGTGGCCGAGCACTTGTTCCGCGAATGGTCGATCGTGTTTGACGATGTAATCGACCGTCGCTGGCTTCGGGGTCTGCTTGCTCCAGCCATCGCAGGCGTTACCAGTGCTGGTCCGGTGGACGCACCCAGCGAGACAGGCGCTTGTTAAGATCACCGTCGCGAAGGTTGCGAACCTCGTCATCCGTCTCGTTCCTGTTGCGAAGATTTTCCAGTGACTGCTGGTCCTGGCGGGCGCGCTCGGCCGACTTGCCCGCGCTGAAGATTTTCAGCGCGGCGATCAGGACCGCGCCGACGACGGCGACGCCGGCGACGATCGCGCGGCCGACTGATGACGTGGCAAGCCACGCGGCGATCCGACCGAAGGTGATCATGCGAATGATTCCTTCGGGATCGCAGCCGTTACGTCGCCGTCGAGTGCGCGGCTTGCGCGCTTGGCCTTCATGCCAGCATAGAGCGAGTAGCCGACGCCGGCGACCGCGATCACGAGGCCCGCGACCGTCAAGGCCGTGTAGAGATAGCCGATGAACTCAAACGTGCCGAGCAACGGTTGAAGCTGCGTTTGAGCACCGGTGAGCATGCCGGTGATGCTGCCGCCGCCCAACGCCCCCTTGAGCGCGTCCTGTGCATCGACGGCCGGCAAGGCCACGTCGCTGGCGTAAGCGCGGGCGATGCCGCCTTCGAGATGGGCTGCGACCGGGGCCGGTCCAACCGAACCCATGGCCCACGCCTGTCCGATCTGCAAGAGGTTGGCGACGCGGTTCGACCAGCCTTTGCCAAACGTCGGCCACGTTTTGAGATTTTTCAGCATCCCCAGGCGGCGCGACAGCATGTCGGCGATCAGCGCATCATGGTCGGGATGCGCGTGAACGGCCGCGAGCGTGGCCTGGCCGAGATGGCCATCGACGTCGCGCATGCCGAGCGCGCGTTGCAGCCATATCACGCTTTGATATGGGCCGGAGTGGACCGCGCCGTCGAACACGGTCACGTCGATGCCCGCCGGAAGCTGGTCGCCCTGCACAGGTTGCCAATACTGCGCGCGATAGATCGCATTCCGTTCGGCGATCCAGTCGGCGGTGCCGCGCATTGAAGGCGTCAGCGCGCGGCGCGGCTTACCGACGCGATCGCGATAGCCGTCATAGACGCGCTGGATGATGCCTTCGAGGGTGACGCCGCCAGGATCGCTCGGATGGTTGCTGAAACCGCCCTCATAGGTCAGGACGATCTTCAGCGATCGGTCGAAGTTTTCACGCATGGCTTCCCCGCAAGGTAGAAACCAGCAATCCCGCAATTACCCGAAATTCACGACCCTGACAGGTGTCAGCCCGGCGCGGTTTTCTACAGCAGCTTGCCTTGCTTGCGGTTCGGCTTCGTCTGCCCGCGATGCCGGGCACGATACCGATGCACCGACCGCTGCGTCACGCCCGCTTGCCGGGCGATCTCCGCTGACGACAGGTTGTCGTCGCGATCGAGCTTGTGCATGCGCTCGTGAATAGCGCGCATCACCTGCCGGTAGGTTCCTCCGACATACAGCGGAATGTCAACCCGTTGTCCTCGCCGGCCGTCCACGGCGAAGTGGGAGCATAGGATATCGGCATTGTGCCGGCCGATGCAGGAGACCAGCCAGTGGTTGTCGTCGGCACGCGCCGGAAAGTAGACGCGCGTTCCGCCCGCGTGCGCGGCGATCAGGATCGCGTTGGCTTCACCAACGAGGTCCGCAATCTCGGCCAGCACTCCGGGCAGCTTCTCGGTCATCGGACCTTTGAGGTCCCTTTGGTCGGAACAGCGATAATGGTGACGACGACGTTCTTCACGACGACGTAGCGCAGGCCATCGGCGACGATGTCGAAAGTGCCCGTGTTAATTCTCGCGGCCTGATTTGAGGCGCGGTTCAAAGAGCCTTCAAGCGCGGTGCGGAGCGCCTGTACGTCGAGCCCGCCGGCGCGCTCCACGAAGCGCAGCAGTGCATGATCCGAGACACGGACAAACGGATAGCTGCGGCGGTTCTGGCTCACTGTTGTTTCTCCTGAAGAGACTTCTCGAACGCTGCGCGCACAAGGCGCGCGAAACCGGCGCCATAGTCGCGCTCGATGCGCTCATAGACGGTGATGCGCCCAGCAGCATCGGACGCTTTGAGGACCAACAGCATAGAGTTTACGGTTGCGTTGGCGCTGCCGCTGCTACCCGCCTTCTTACTACCGCCACGCATCGCCGCCTCCACGACGCAGGTTCATCGGCTTCGGATTGCGGCGTGCGCGCGCGTCGGATGGCTGATAGGCGATGCGCGTGTGGTGGGCGCAGTACGAAACGCCCGCCAGCGTCTTGCCGCCGCAGAAATGAAAGTCCGGCTCCAGCGGATCGCCGACCGGCCAGTGGCAGGTCGCGTCGGTCAGTTCAATCAGCGTCTTGCGTTGGTCAAACTTGATGATGTCAGCGGACAGTTGCAGATCCAGCTCAGGCTCGATGTCTGCAGCCTGCGCCAGCGCGACGGTGACGCGCGACGGTGCGCGCGGTACACGCACCATCCGGTTGCCCGGCTGGCGAGGCGCCCGTGCCCCCCGCACAGAGCCTGGCTTGACGCCCTGATGCCGGCCGCTAAGGCCAAGGCGATGCGCCTTGGCGATGACGGCGTTGCGCGAAACGTGGTTGCCCAGCGCATCGGCAATCTCGCTCGCCGATAGCTTCCCGGCTTCCCATAAAGTTTTGAGCTGTTCGACGCGCTCGTCAGTCCAGAAGCTGGGCGGTTGCATCACCGCTCTCCCTTGCCCGAGCCGAGCGCGGCGCGGAGCTTGCGGCCGAGTGCAATCTGCACCTGATCGTAGTGCGGCTGTTGAAAGAACATCCAGCCGTTCAGCCGTGCGACACGGAATGCATAGAGGTCGAGGTCTTCAAGCGGCGCGTTGCGGTTCAACGGCCTGACCGCGCCGATCTCGACCAATCGCATCCACTGCGCGTTGATGACCGCGCGCTTATTCGCGATCACGTCGGCGCTGTCGGCCGGCCATGCCACCTTGGCTGCGCGCTCAAGCCACGACTTCATGCCTTCAATCGCTACCGTGCCATCGCGCGGGGTCTTCAGAAAGCGCGTATGCGAAACGCCGCACTGCCGCTCCAAGAACGACAGCATCGCGCGATCGGTGCGATCGGTGACGATGCCGAGGTTGTAGCCGGCGATCCACAGCGCGCGGAGTTTGGCAGCAATGGGACTGTCGAGCCCGGCAATCGCGCCGGGCGTGCGCGCAAGGCCGGTGCGTTCGCGCAGGCGGTCAATGAACAGGCTGGCTTTGACCGCTGTCAAATCCTTCGCGCTGTGGTGGCCGGTCTGCTGTGTCAGAAAATCGCGATAGGTATCGTCATCGAAGCCGGCGCGCGTGGCCAGCATGTGGATGGTAGCGAGCTGGCCGTTGGTGACCATGGCGATACGGTTCATCTAAGACGCTCCTTTGATACGCTGGTTGAGAAAGCCGTCACTGTTGCGCGCGCCCTTCGGCACGATCGCCAGTTCGAGATCGAGTGCGTTGAGCGCCGCATCGAGGTCATCGACACGGGGCATGTGCTTGCGCCGCCACGCGGTGAACGATGCCACGTTCATGCCGACGCGCGACGCCATCGCGTGGCGGCTGGCGCGCTGTTCGTTCATCGCTACGAACATCCCGCGCACGCACGGATGCGTATGCTCCGGGATCGCCAGCTTGCGGCCGCCCTGCATCGCAATGCCTTCGCGGCGCTTCGCCTGGAATGCCGGGTCGGCGTTCATCGCCTTGATCCGCGCCGAACGGGCGGCGCGCTCGGCCGCCGGCAGGTTCTGCGGCCCCTTGTTTCGGCGATCGACAAACGCCGGATCGGCGTTCTGCGCGCGCATCAAGCGGGCCTGCGCGGCCCGTCGCTCGGATGTCCAGCCTGCCGACGTGCCGCTCATACGTCGTCCCCGTCGTAGGCGACGCCATCGAGAAACAGCATCACGGCGTCGTTGATGATGTCGGCACGGCGCTCTCCGGTGCGTTCGCAATGCGCCTGCAGCGCGGCCTCGACGGCCGGCGACAGATCATCATCCGTTTCGCTCAACACGACGATGGCGCGCGCGGCGTTCGGCTGAACCTTGATCCAGCCGCGCGCCTCAAGAGATGCGAGCATCAGGTTGACGTGTCCCTTCGACCTGAGCCCGAGCGCGTCGGCCAGCTCGCCGCGCGTCGGTGCGCAGCGATGCGTGGCGATATGTGCCTTGATTGCGTCAAGGCATTCTTGCTGACGCGGTGTGAGGCCGAACTGGACGGTGCGCGCAGTCGCGTTCATTGCAGCTTCTCCTCGTTGTTCAAGCTAGTGACGAACGCGTGCAACATTCGCTCCGCGATCCGATGGGGCGATATCTGCTCGTTGCGCTCCGCTGCGGCCTTCGCATAGATGTCAAAGGCTGCAAGGATGTAGACATCGGCCATGGCTTCGAGCGCGGTGTTGGAGCTGCAGAGGCCGAGGTCGGACAATTGGTCGGCAGTACTGACGGCGACCGCGAAAAGACGGTGCCGATTTTTCTGAAAGGTGCCCTGAATAATGTCGTTCACGTCGATCATTGCACCGGCTCCGGCAACGTCTCGTCAGCAAACGGCTCGATCGTGAAAGTTTCGCCGGCGGAGTTGATCTTGATGCCGACGATCGTCTTCGCCAGCTCGGGATCGTTCAGCATCGCCGCGCGGTTGATCGTGACGGCGGGACGCAGGAATTTCTTGTAGGCGTCGTTGCCGCCGCTGATCAGCGCCTTGATACGATCGATGATGTCATCGACCTTGCCGCGCGTGTTCACGGCCGGCGGATTGTGCCGCCAGGAGACGGTTCCGGTGCCGAAGTCGATCGTCTTCGTCTTGTTGTTGTCGGTGAGTGCGACGCGGTTCGCCTCGCAGAAGGTGGTGATGCCTTTCACCAGCGCGTCGGATTGCTCCTGCAGCGGGGCGGACTGCNTGACGGCCTCGGCTTTGATCGCCGCAAGATCGTCATTCATCGCCAGCTCGATGCGCGCGATCTCTCGCACGAGCCGGCCGTGTTCGGCGATCATCGCCGCGGCTTCGTCGCGGTTCTGCGGCACGCGCACATTCGCGGCCTTCACTTTAGTCTTCAACGCCATGGGTCGAGGTCTCCGGAGTTGTGATGGTAGGATTGCTGACGCTGTAGCCGATGGCTTCGAGTTCACCGGCGACGGCGAAAATCTTGGCGCGCACCTGATCGGCGATGGCGCGACGGATGATCGGGCTCGCTTCACCGTCGAGGCGATCGGCGGTGAACAGCATGTCGAAGGTCATGTCGGTGATGCGGACCAGTGCGGTCAGCAGTTGCGCCATGGCGATGACATCGACGGTCGATGCGGCGACGGCCGCGCGCTTGCCCTGCGCCACGATGGCGGCCGCAACCTTGATCGCATCGACGGCTGCGATCTGCGCGGCCAACTCGGGCGACGCCGGCGCGAGCGATGGTGATGCTGTATCCATCAGAACGCATCTCCATCGAGGTTCGGGCGGCGAGGAGCATCCCGGCGCGGGAACAGCACAATGTTGGCGCCGGGTTCCTCGCTGGCGGCGACGACATCGAGCCGGTTCGGATCGACCCCGAGTTCAAGCAGCGATGCGTTGGCGATGCACAGCGCGAGATCGCGCGAGAGCTGGAGCATGCTCGCCTCATCCGGCTTGTTCTGTCCGGATAGCCAACCGTCGTAGGTGGCGCGAAGGCGTTTCAGATCAGCGCTGAGCATCACGCACCTCGCGGCTTATGATGCGAGTGTGGGCATTGCGGCACGCCGATACCTCGGCAGGTGCGATAGACGCGACCGCGCACCGCTGACGTCATGGTGTTGTCCATCTCCTGCTGCTCAAGACAATAGTCGCGGCCGATTTCGCCGTAGACGGGGCACATCACCTTTGCTCCAAGGAATGCTCCTTCGACCTTCTGTTGCACACGGGTCACGTCACCCGGATACTTATTGCCAATGATGTAGGAGAGAACTGCTGGCGAATATCCAATGCGCCGCGCCGCCTCTGCACCCGATGTTCGGTTGGCCTCCCGCGCCAACTCTGCGACCCACGCTGGAAGCGTGTCACCCCAGGCCGCCTCGGCCTTTGCGAGAAAATCGACTTTGCGCGGGTTTGTCATCGCAGCACCTCCGAGGCGACAACATCGTCGGGGACGAACTTTTGTGTGTTGGGGTCCCAAAGCGCGACGGTCTCGATGCGCCGCGCTTCAGGCGCTTGCGGGCCCGTGTTCATCGCTGGCTTCAGGCGCCAGGTGGAGCGGCTGGCGATGGTCTCGGCGTTTACCAACGCAAGGTAACCAGCCATCTGCAGCCGGCGGATGTACTTGCGTGCCGCTTCGCGCGAGGGGACGACGTCATCGGTCCTGGCGGCGAACACAACGTCGGCCAGCGTGAACGTCTTCAGCGTGCGGATCGCCGTCCAGATGTGGGCCTGCATGCTGGCATGCACCGGCGTCCCGTCGTGGCGAAAGCGCGGCGTGAGCACCTGTCGCTTAACGACGCGAAATACATGGCCGACTTGCTGCCCATTGTTACGGTGGGCGGGACGGACGATCGCGAGATAGCCGCCAGCAACCAACTGCATCACGTACTGGCGGATCGGGCGGATGTGCGCATTGCTTTCACCGTCGATGTCCGGGATCGTGAATTCGCCCTGGCTCGCATCGAGCTTCAGGATGATTTCCCAGAAGCCGTCGGGACCGCGGGGCACGCGCGTCTTCAAGGTCGTGCGGATGAAGTGTTCCGGGCGCATCAGGCAGCACCCTTCGCGCTGATATGCTTGAAGTCTTCCGGGCGTGGCGGCGGCGGCTCTCCGGTATAGAATTTCTGATCACCCCAATGGGCGAGCGTGAGCTTGGTCAGGTTTTGGTTGCGGGCGATCTCACTTGCGGTGTCGAGGTTGACGACGATGCGGCGTGCCTTGCCCCCCGAGTTCACGCAGATCGCTTGCAACAAGTCATCGGCGATGGCGACCTTCGGCACAAAGACCTTGGCGAACTGCCGTGCATCGTCAATGTCGCAGGGCTGCGCCGCGAACCACGACAGCACCCGGTTGTGCATCCGTTCGACTTGCAGCAGCTTGGTCGGCAGCCTCTCTTCACCGATCAGGATCACCGGTGCGCCGGATTTCTCCTGCAGCTCGCGCACAGTCTCGATCATGTGTTTGTCGACGAGCTTGTCCGCTTCGTCGATGATCAGCGGTCGGCGTGGATCATCGCCGAGCGCGGCAATCGCCAGCTCGCACAGTTTGTCGAGCCGCGCGNTCTCTCGTGCGCTGATGCGAAACTCGCGCAGGATATTGTGCAGCAGCGTCCGCCGAGACCAACTGTCACCGACTTCGACGCGTGCCGCGCGCAGCTTGTTTTGCGCGAAGATCGATGCGTATGTTTTGCCATATCCCGACGGGCTGTGGCACACGCCAAAGCCCGGCAGATGTGGCGCACGCTCGATCAGCCGCGTCGCCATGATCATGAAGGCGGCGACGTTCTTGATCGCGACCGGACCGGTGTTGGTGCTCATGTTTCTCGAACCTTTCAGGATGATGATTTGGATGCCGCGCTGGACTCGTGCGCAGCGGTTGGTTGCGCCTCGCCATAGGTCATGGCGAAGCCGCGGTACTCGGACCCTTCGCGGTAGCTGCCGAGCCACAAGAGATCGTCGGGCTCCACGAATTCGTTGCGTGCCAGCGCATCTTCCAGCGCGCGCGCTCTGTTCCAGCGTTGATGCGGTGTCTCCTCGGTGCGCAGCTTGCGCACCGGTGCCGGCGCATCCGCCTCGGCACGAAGCTGCGCTGCGAGATCGGCGACATTCTCGGCGTGCTGTGTGACCACCGGCTGTGTGTGTTGACGCGCCGCAGCCAGTGCAGGCGTTTCGTGCGCGTCAGAGGCGCGTGGGAATTCCACCAGCTTGCCGGTGCGCGCCAGCGCCTGCCTATGGATCGCCGGCGCCATGTCCTTGGCCTTGATGCGCCGCGCTTCGCGTCTCACATCCGCCATGCGCTCGTCGATGCGCCGCTTCTGTTCGTTGCGGGCGGCAATCGCTGCGGCGGCAGGGTCGATGCCGGCGAGCTCCGGCGCAACTGCAACGCCCTGGTAAAGCTCGCCCGTGCGATCGAACACGTAGGCGCGACCCATGTCGGCCGGGTCCATCCGCACCAGCACGGTTTCACCGACCGTGAGGAAGCCACCGATATAATGTGCGCCGTCGATCCGCAGCCCGGTCTTGGTCACAGTGCGCAGGCCATCCTTGCCGGCGACCGGCGCCAACAGCATGTCGAGCGCGCGCACGTCCTCGATCTCGCGCAACCGTCCCGCGCTCATCGCCGCGACGGCGAACGGCGTCTGTCCCCCCAGGCCGGCGTGCGGCTTGTTGGCATAGACATCCTTGCACCAGTTATCGACGTGGGCCTGTAGATCGGCGGCCGACAGTGCAACCTCGAACATATCTTCCGGGCTTTCGCCAACCCGGGCAGAGAATGCTTTGCGACCTTCGATCACCTTGCGATCGGCCACCGAGTGGCCGATGAAGCCTTCTAGCGTCCGCATCAGGCCGCGTTGCAGCGTACCGATCGCGCGCTCGACATGACCTTTTTGCTCCGGCGAGAACGGCGCGGATTTTTCGTGCTCGATCGCCAGCGCCGCGAACAGCCGTTGCGTGGCTCGCGCAACGAAGTCGGAGCCATTGTCGGTTTTGATCCGTTCCGGCACACCCCATGCCAGAATGGCCTTGCGGATCAAAAGCCCGACCGCAGCCGCGCGCGGCGTCTTGGTGACCAGCGCGATCAGCCGGCGTGAATAGACGTCGGTGCAGACATAGAGTGTGTACCGGCCATCGGTGGTCAGCACGTCGGTGGGCGATGCATCGATCTGCCAGACTTCATTGAGGCGTGACGCCGGGCTGGCCACACGCGCGGCGAACCGCATCGTGCTCTTGAAACCGTCCGGGTTACGGATCGCCTCGATCTCGACGCGATAAGAGCCCCGCCACGCTTTTAATGCGTGTTGAAAGGTGCGGATGGGCGGCAGGGGCTCGATGCGGTCGCCGACCGTCACATGCGGGAACCGGTCGGCGACCAGGTCGCGGATATGATGCGCCGTGAGCTGTGGCTGCTTGGCGATCAGCGCCAGCACATAGTTGCGCACCTCACCGCCGTTGGCCCGGTCGAGCACACCAGTTCCCTTACGCGCAGCGGCGCGATCGACGGCGAGCTTCGATTTCTGTCCGCTGGCTGCCAGCGCCCGCCAGCGCGCCAGCGTGCGCGGCGTGATGCTTTTGACCTCGGCGGTGATCCAGTCGGCGACCTGCAAGTGACCGGCGTTGTATTGATCGCACAAGTACCGATCCGCCTGCTTGCGCACGAGCGTCGCAGTCGATGCGAGCTGATCGACCAGCGCAAGGATAGCAAGGCGCGCGTCACGCGCCTGCGCCGCGCTGCAGCCGATCGCGATGGCCGCGGGCTCGGCTTCGGCGTCGCGCGCGATCGAAGTCGGGACATCGATCGCGCCGATGTGGCGGCTGACGTAAGCCGTGCGCGCTTCGACCGGCAGCGACTCGATCGCGTATTCAAGCCCGCCGCCTTGGCCAACGCGTGTGCGCGATTGCCAATTGCCGCGCGACGCGGCGCGCCGAACGCCGCGCTCATAATCAGGCAGGCCCGGCAACTGGAGGCTGGCGATCTCGGCCGCCGACAGGAAGGTCTTCATGGCTGACCGTCCCTCCAGGCGCGGTCCGCCGCTTCGATCTCCTGGTCGATGCGTTCGCGGTGCAACTTGGCGCTTTCTCGGCGCAGGAGCGCCTCATAGCGCTCGTGGACCGCGATAAAGCCCGAGCCGGCCAGCAGCTCATTCAGCAGCCGGGCATCGCCGGTGACGGCGAACAGCGCCAGCAGGCGATAAGCTGGGATGTTGTGGCCGTCGTTTGCCGTGCTGGTGTACTGTGCGAGCACCGTGACGGTGATCTTCTCGCCGCCTAAGAACTCGCTCATCTGTTCGGCGATCTCTTCGCGCGAACGGCCACTGTCCTTCATCGCCTCGGCGACGGCGCGTTTAATGCGGCCGGAAAGGCGCACTGACTTGATCCGCTCGTGATCGAAGCGTTCGACCACCGGCGGCGGCATGAAGCCGTTATGAGGAGTACGCGTCACTGCCATTCCTCCGGCAGTTCGACCACGATCCACGCACGAGACACGGACCCGGCCTCGATCCCTTCGAAGGCGTTGAACATGTCAGCGAGAAGCTGCGCTGTAACCTTGCAGTCATAGGCGCGCGCATGATCGGGCCGACCGGTCGTGATCGGTGGATGGACGCCAATCGGATTCGCCTTCGTCGCAAACCGTCCCGCGAAGAAGCGGGGCTGGCCGCCGATCATTTTGCCGACCGTCACCTTCATCGCCACCACCTCGCGGCGACGATCAACGCGGGCGACGCCGGTGTTGCAGCAATGATCTGCGGCGCCGGCGCTGTATGGCGCGACGCGGCTCTCAGCAGCGCAGCCGAGGTGATGACCAGCACGAGCGCGGCGACGGCGCAGCGGATGAGTGTGGAGCGATCGGGGATCATCCGCGCCCCCGAGTCATTTTTGGCTTGAGCTTCTGACTCGACGCTTGCCGATTTCCTTGGCTACGCTTCCGAACGATCAGACATCCAGAGCGATCGAACCACTGCGGCCAAAGCTCATGTAGATCGCGCTCGAGGAATTTCGCGATGATCCGATTCGAAGGAGTGCGTGGATACCCGAGCGCGCTGCGCAGCGTTGTGTCGTGAAGCTTGTTATCCCGTGCGAGCCTGGAAAGGTTCGTGCCGCGCTTGTGAATCGCAGCTACAATATCGGCTCGGTGCCAGCCTTTTGACTTCATTAGGGAGCTACAACAGTTGCCGCTTGGAGGCGGTAAGGTTTTGATCGGATATGCCTCGAACGATGCAAGAATGATCGTATATGAGTAAAAAATCAACTACCATTGAGCGGGAAACGATCTTTTCCGCTGATGAACTCACCCCTCAGCGCCGAAAGCACCTTAGTATTAAGCAGATACGAGCGTTTGTGGATAAGCTTCGAGCGCTATCTGACAGCGCACCGTTACCGGATTGGTCGGATACGACGACAATTGGCGACCGGTTTGCGATCGCGTTGAGGCTAATCCCGCCGACTCAATGGGCGGACTTGCTTGGCAAGTCCGAAGTCCACCTGCGTCGGTATGAAAACGGAGTGGATATTCCGCTGACCGTCGTGGCTGCGTTAGCGGCAGAGACGGAGATTCCCTTAGACTGGATCGTTTCTGGCCGTTCGGTCGAGCGGCGATCTGCTGTTGATCAATTGGACGATGAGCGCGGGGAAGATGTTCCGGTCCAAAAGCTATCGTTCAAGGCTGCTGCTGGACCGGGTGCTCTGATCATGAATGAGCACGCTGAACACATCCGATTTCCTCGTGCAATCTTGCAGCATGTTGGGCTCGCTCCGCAGAACGCGCGCTTGATGGAAGCTTCAGGCGAAAGTATGCGGCCGACAATATCCGACGGAGATCTGTTGCTTGTTGATGTTTCAGCGTCCGCAACCGTAATCGTTGAAGGAAAAATCTATGTGTTCGCCATCGGCGACGAAGCCTATGTGAAGCGTCTGCGCAGGATCGGTGAGCGCATCGTTATGATATCCGATAATCGAGACTTGTTTCCGGAGGAGGACGTGCCGCGCTCTCCTTCGATCAGAATTTTTGGACGAGTAAAATGGGCGGGTCGAAGTTTATGATGCATCTGCTGGTTGGGGTTCTGTTGCTGGTTTCGTTCGATCACGCGACTGCGCACGAAGCGCTTGAAAAACCATTCGGCATTGAGATGGGGCAGTCGCTGTCATCGCTATCGATTCAGCGGCGCTCGAAGGACGCGCACGTTGATCTAAAATCAGTACCCAAGCCACACGGATCACTCTCGAAGTACTCAGTCGTGGCCACTGAGCAGGCTGGTGTCTGCGAGGTCGTTGGTTATGCTCCGCTCGAAGACTCTGATAAGGCCGCGCGGAAATTAGATGTCCTGCGTGCTCACCTGATTGAGCTGCTTGGAAGCCCAATTTTCCTGCCCGGCGATCGTAGTCCGGAGAGCACTGGCATCTGGACGTGGGGATCAATGTCCAAGGGGTTGCGTCGGCATCCAGTCGAATTCGTCGCGCTTTATCGTTACGAGTCCGGAGGGCGTGGCGCAGCCATGCTAAAGTTCAGGTTCTCCAATCGGGAAAAGTGCGCTCCCCCGATGCCGCCGAACGGTTTTCGCTAGGCGGCTCGCATAGCGGGCCTGTGGCGCGTTTTTTGTCCCTGCTGGTACCTCCGCGCCCGGCGCGTCATTTAAGTTAAATTGAAGCACTTCTGGCCGATTGGCAGGGCATCCGCGCGCGGATCGAGGGACGTTAGCCCGATCCGGGCTGGAATCACCCCTGTTTCACGGGAAACGGCCCCTGTTTCACGCACCGAACAAACCCATTTCGCTGCCCCTTGACGAAATAGGTATTAAATACCTATGATCACGTCGTTAGGAGAACGCAGAGATGACCAGCGGCCCGATTACGGTTTACCACGGAACCATCTATGACATCGGCGAGTGGCGCTTACCAACCGGCGAGATGCGCAACGCTCGCGGGCCGGCTGCAATTTGTCTGACGCCAGAGTTCGAGATCGCAAAGGGCTACTGCAATGCAGCCGATGGTGGGACCGAAGAGATTGCTCGGCTGATCCCGGAGGTCAACAACGCGCGCGCGGACATGGTCTTTGATTTCGATAAGATCGAAAAACCTTACACTTTGCGATATCGCGCGCTACAGGATCAACTCAATGAACTTGAAGCCGCGTGGCGCGATGGCCGGCTACGGCGCATCGAGCGCGTCTATCGCGCAACGGTGACACCGCGCAATGCGCTGCGATTGGATGCGGGCGGCCGTAAATTCTGGAATATCAGCGGTAACCCCGGCCGTAAGCAGGATATCTGGACCGCGGCCAAGAAAGCTAAGGATGCTGGTCATGATTGTCTGATCGTGGACAACGTCATCGATAACGGCTCGGTTGGACCCGATCGGGTCGGTACAACAGTCATGGTCTTTGATCTGTCCATCATTTCTCAACCGGAGTTGGTTGCAGAAGAAGCGCTGACGTTCGCTGAAGTCTGCGGTCGCACAGCTCAACGCTTGGCAGGCCGATGGCGCGATCGACCCTCATTCAAATCCTTGCGCGCGATCAAAGGCCAGCCGGTCAACGTTCGGTCCTTTGCTTCTTGTGCCGACGCCCGGTTTCGTTCGCGACGATCGATCATGTGGTGTCGCGGCGCCGCGCCGGGGCGCGCTGGAATCAGCGTGGAAACAAGGTTGTCGCCTGTCTCCGCTGCAACGCGCGTAAAGCCGATCGCGATCCGACAGCGGCCGAGCTGGCTCGGCTGCAGGCGTTGAAATCTGGACGCACTGATTGGATGTTGATTGGCGACACCCCGCCGCCGGATTTTGTTCTCGCGCCGGCGGAGCCTCGGATGGTTTTCCGGCCGCCACGGGCTGGCACGATCAGGCTTGACCTCGCGGCCTTTCGTAACGCCTGCGCCGATATTCGCGAGACCTGGGAAAGTTATGACGACTACCAGCGCCACTGCTGGCTGAAGATTCACTCAACCTATCGCAGTTGGCTGCGCGCCGAACTGTTCGACCGGCGCGACGACTATCTGCTGAAGGAGCCGGAGAGCGATGGAAGGAGCTGAACTAAAATCCATCCGCTTGAAGCTCGGCCTGAGCGCCGAGGGGTTTGCGCGCCTTGTTGGCGCGGCAGACGGCGCGCACGTTCGGAAATGGGAGCGTACAGCGGTCCCGCCGCCAGTCGCCGTTCTCGCAAAGGCCCTGCGCGACAGCGACGCGGTGCGCAGCTATTTTGGTGTTACACTCGCGGTGACTTCCGAATAGCTGCCGCTACACCTGACACCTGTCAGGGTTATGAATCTCGCTGTCGGCCTCCAATGTGGCCGCATGTCGAGGAAAAAAGCAAATCCGGTTTTGATGACGGCGCGCGGCGAAGGTCTGCCGATCGCGCTCAACGCTGAAGGTGGCGTTGAAGACTGGATCATGCTGCTGCCGGCCGGCAGCGCCGGCGTCATCACGACAGTCGATGGGCGCGGGCCATATCGCGTCGCCGATCTCGCGCAGCTTGCGGCGGCTTCTCTGCAGGCGGCGGGCGGCCGTCTCGCGATCGACGAAAATCATTCAACCGATCTGGCGGCGCCGAAAGGCGAGCCTGCGCCGGCGCGCGGCTGGGCCGTCGAGCTGCAGGCGCGCGCCGATGGTCTTTGGGGCCGCATCGAATGGGGTGCGTCCGGCGCCGCTCTGATGAGCGAGCGCGCCTATCGCTTCATCTCGCCGGTGTTCACCCACGATCGCGACATGAACATCACCGGCCTGCTGCGGGCCTCTCTCACCAACACGCCAAACCTGCGCGGCATGGCCGCGCTTCATGCGGAGAACAGCGACATGGATTTGCTTGCCGAGCTGCGAAAGCTTCTGGGGCTCGCCGAAGATGCTGATGCCGAGGCGGTGATCGCCAAGGTGAAGGAGCTGAACGATGACGGCTCCGACGAAAGCGGCGAAGCGGCATTGCAGGCCGCACTCGCGCCGATCGCGAAAGCTGCGGGCCTGAAGCCTGGAGCCGATGCGATCGCGATCGCGACGGCGGTGACGGCGCTCGCCGGCGCGAGTGGCGATGCGGTCAAGGCGTTGCAGACCGAGTTGACCACGGTCACCACTGAACTCAACTCGATCAAAACCGATCGGGCGAAGGAGCGCGCAACCGCGTTCATCGACGGCGAGATCGGCAAGGGCCGCGTCGGCGTGAAGGCGTTGCGCGATCATTACATCGCGCGCCACATGGCCGATCCCGCGACCGTCGAGAAGGAAATCGCCGCGCTGCCTGCGGTGACGCTCGGCGGCACCGTGCGCGAAGCGCGGCCGGAATCGGAACTGATCGCCATCAACGCGGCCGATCCGGTTGCGCTCGCCGCTGCTGCGCAGAAGTGGCTCGGTGAGCAGAAGGCGCTCGGCCGCACCAATCTCACCATCTCTGACGCTGTGACGCACATCAAGGAGCGCGCCAAGTGAGTATCCCGACCCTCATTCGTTCGTATCCGTGCCCGGCCGATGTCGCGCCGCATCGGATTGTTAAGTTCTCCGATGTGTCGGCGTCGTCGAGTGTCGCCCAGGCCACGGCCGCGACCGAGCCGCTGTGGGGCGTGTCCGACGCCATGGGTGGCTCCGCCGGCGGCATGGTCGATGTGATCCTCGCCGGCCTCGGCGAGGTGCAGCTTGGCGGCACGGTCACCGCCGGCGCACCGCTGACCTCCGATGCCGATGGCAAGGCCGTCGCTCTGGTCGGCTCTGCCGGCGCGACGCGGCGCCTGGTCGGCTTCGCCGAGCAGCCCGGTGTCGCTGGCGACATCATCCGTATCTCGGTCGAGCGCAGCGTGCTGCAGCTCCCGGCCTAACCCCACAACGCAACTCGCTTCGAGGTTCTATTCATGGCTCCCAATCGTCCTTTCGTGGTTGACCCGGCGCTGACGGCGATTGCCGTTGGCTATCGCAACGAAGCGCAGACGCTGATCGCCGACGAGGTGCTGCCGCGCGTCGATGTGCCGGCCGAGAAGTTCAAGTGGACTGAGTATCCGCTTGAAGAGAGCTTCAACCTGCCGGACACGCGCGTCGGCCGCCGTGGCCGCGTCAATCAGCTCGAATTTTCCGGCACCGAGAAGACCGACTCGGTCGAGGATCATGGTCTGGAGACACCGATCCCCAACTCGGACATCGACGCGGCTGCTACCGCGCGCGAGCAAAACCGCTCGACCTATGACCCGGAAGGTCATTCAACGATGATGCTGACGGACACGATGCTGAACGTGCGCGAGGCGCGCGTGGCATCGCTGGTTCAGAATCTCAACACTTATGCGCCGTCCCGGCGTGTCACGCTGTCGGGCGGCTCGCAGTTCAGCGACTACGCGAACTCCGATCCAATCACCGTCCTGAAGACGGCCCTGGAAGGGACGCTGGTCTATCGGCCCAACGTTCTGGCGATGGGGCAGCCGGTCTGGTCGAAGCTGTCGTCGCATCCGCACATCGTCAACGCCATTCGCGGCAACCTGACGAATAAGGGGATGGTGACCCGCGAGGAGTTCGCCGCACTGTTCGAGGTCAACAAGGTGCTCGTCGGCGAGGCCTGGGTGAATACGGCGAAGCCCGGCCAGCCGGTGAGCCTGCAGCGCGCGTGGGGCAAGCATATCTCCTGCTTGCATATCAACCCGCTCGCGCGCGCCGAAGGCGGCATCACCTTCGGCATGACCGCGCAATACGGCTCGCGCATCGCCGGCCGCATCATCGACCCGGACGTTGGTCTCCAGGGTGGCGTTCGCATCCGCGCCGGCGAGCGCGTCAAGGAGCTAATCGTCGCCCAGGATGTGGGCTACTTCATCCAGAACGCGGTGCAGTGAGGCAGGCATGAGTGATCTTGCACAACTCATTGATGCCGGGCTCGCCGCCGGCGTCATCTCCAAAGGTGGTGGCGGATGGTTGAGCTTCGGTGATCAGAAGCTCGGCCAGGGCGACGACAAGGCGGCCGCGATGCTCGCGAGCAAGCCCGAGCTGGCCGCACAGATCGGCGCGGCCGTCGAGGCGAAAGCCGGAGTTCCGAAAGAGGCCGCGCCTATGCGGGAGTCTGACGCTTCGGAGAAAGTGAGTAAGTCCGAGACGCGCGACTTCGCGGTGATCTCAGCGGTTCTGCATGACGGCGAGCACTACGCTATCGGCGAGCCGATCACGATCACGCAGAAGCAATTCGACGCGCTCAAGTCCTGCGGCGCTGTCGAAGGCAACTGGAGCGACGGCAAGTAAGTTTCTTGCGGGGTAGCGCAGCGGTTGGCGCGGCTGGCTCATAACCAGCAGGTCCGTGGTTCGACTCCACGTCCCGCAACCAGTTTGATCTCTGCGCAACTCGAACCTGCGCAGCACGGCGGCGCAAGCCGTCACCGCCCGTCGCGACGGAACGCAGCTCGTTAACGAGAAACGTCGCGGCGGGCACCTCACTATCAATCTGGAGCGAGACATGAAGACGATTTGCGAAGCCAGCTATGCCCAGGGGCGGGCCGCGTTCAACAGCGGCGCTTCGTTGCGTTCGATCGTCGAACGCGTTGTCGCCGCCGACAACGAGCCGAGCAGCGAGGTTGCAGAGTTTAGTCGCGCGATCGGTTTCGCCGATGCGTTGCTGGATCGCCTGCGCAACACCAGCGCGCTGACCAAAGCGGAGGTTGTCGAGATCGTGCGCGACGCCGAGCTGAAGGGTGCGCTGAAGTGACTTACGCCTCGCAGGCCGAACTGGAGGAACGCTACGGCCAGCCGATGTTGATCATGCTGACGGATCGCGCCGATCCGCCGGCGAATGTGATCGACGCGGCTGTCGTCGTCCGCGCGCTCGAGGACGCCGACGCTGAGATCAATGGCTATCTCGGCCGCTACAAGCTGCCGCTCTCAGCGACGCCGCCGCTGGTGCGCAACCTCGCGTTGCCGATCGCCGTCTACAAGCTGCACCGCGACGCTGTGTCGGAGAAGGTGCGGCGCGATTACGAGGATGCGGTGGCAACGTTGAAGCTGATTGCCACCGGAACGGTCCGGCTCGATGTCGCCGGCGTCGAGCCGCCGGCCGCCGTCGGAAGCGGCGTGCGCATCACCGATCGTGACCGCCCGCTCACCGAAGAGAACATGAAAGGGTTCATCTGATGGCGGGCGTGACCATCAAACTCCTCGACAACGATGCAGCGCTGGCTCAACTCGGCGGCTATGTCGCGCGCGCGCAGGATGCGCGCGGCATGTTCGAAAACATCGGCATGTCGCTCGTGACATCGACGCAGGCGCGTTTCGAGCGTGGCCAGGCGCCGGACGGCTCGCCCTGGCCGCCGTCAATCCGCGCGCTCGTCACCGGCGGCAAAACCCTGATCGAAACAGCGCGGCTGATGCGTTCGATCACATTCCAAGCCACCGCGACCAGCGTCGAGGTCGGCACCAATGTCATCTATGCAGCGATCCATCAGCTCGGCGGCGTCATCGTCCGTCCGGCGCGTCAGCAAACGCTCACCTTCAAGCGCAACAAAAAGGGCCAGATGCTGCGCGGCTTTCGAAAGAAAGGGCGTGGCAACGAAACGCAGACAGTCACGATCGGCGCTGGCCAAGTTCACATGCCCGCGCGGCCGTTTCTCGGGCTCGATGATGAGGACGAGCGCGAGATCATCATGATCGCTGATGACTGGATCGCGGGCGAAGGAGCGCAGCCATGAAAGTGAAGGTGCTCGTTGTTCTCGCCGTGCTGGCTTGGTCTCTTTTTGGAGTGGGTGTCGCCATGACCATGATCTCGCTCGATGAGGCGCTTCGTAAGCCAAAGGTGGGGACATGTCCCTGATCGACGCGGTTCGCGACCGGCTGCACGCCGAAGTGCCTGCGCTGAAAGATCGCGTCGAGCTGATTGCTGCGCTCGCTGCGCTCGTTGAGCAAGGCGGGCTGCCGCAACGCGAGGTGACGGCCTACGTCGTACCGCTCGGCTTTGACGATCGCGGCGGAGACTCGATGGGCCATCTGCACACGCAGATGCTCTCGGAGTCAATCGGCGTGGTGCTCTGCGTCAAGGCGCTCGGCGACGCGGCGGCCAAGCGCGCGCTGCCGACGATCGACACGCTGAAGGACGGCGTGATCAGCGCGCTTGCAGGCTGGGGGCCAGACACCGTGAGCGGTGTGCTGCGTGCCACGCGCGGCCGCCTTCTCGCCGTCGCCAATGGCCTCGTCACCTATCAGATCGATTTCGCGGTGCTGGATCAACTGAGGATCGCCCGATGAACAACGAACGACCGAGCCGGGGCGGCAGCTATCTGCGTCAGCCGGACGGTTCGCTCCGGCGTGCGGATGCGCCGGCGCAGCACGAGACGCCGCCGGTGTCCCAGGCCCAAACCCCGACCCCGAAACCCTTACGATCGCGACGGACCAAGGAGTAAGCGCGATGGCAAACCCGATCTTCTGGCGCCTGCAGCTTCTGCTCGCCAAGCTCGAAACGACCTACGGCGTCGATCCGACGCTGACGGGCGCAAACAATGCGATCCTCGCCACCGACGTTTCGCTGCGGCCTATGGAGGGCGAGGATGTCCCGCGCAACCTCATCCAGGCGTACCTCGGCGGACAGGCGACGATCCCGGCCGGCCTGCGCACGGTGATCGAGTTCTCGACCGAGCTCGCAGGGTCTGGTGAGGCTGGCACGCCGCCGGGCTGGGGGCCGTTGCTCCGAGCCTGCGCAATGGCCGAGGTGATCGATGCCGATACGTCGGTCACCTACACGCCGATCAGCGAGGCGATGGAAAGCCTCTACATCAAGTTCTGGATCGGAGCGACGCTGCACGCCATCAAGGGTGCGCGCGGCACCGGCGTCTTCACGATCAATGCGCAAGGCATCCCCTCGATCCGCTGGACGTTCACCGGCTTGTGGGTCGAGCCGGCGGAAGTCGCGCGACCGACCGGAACGACGACGGGCTTCCAGAAGCCGCAGATCGCGAGCACGGCGAACACACCGGTCTTCACGGTGAATGCCGTACCGCTAGTCGGCCGCAGCTTCAGCCTCAACTTCGGCAACCAGGTCGAGCCGCGCCTGCTGCTGGGCCGCGACCAGATCGTCATTCCGGATCGCGTCGAAGCACTCGATCTGGTCTGCGAGGCCACACCCGTCACCACGTTCAATCCGTACGCGCTGGCGAACGATCAGACGCGCGTGCCGGCGATCATCACGCACGGAACGGTGGCCGGCAGCATCATCACGCTGACCGCGCCGACGTGTCAGGTCAAACGGCCGACGGGCTATCAGCAGAACCAGGGTGTCACCGAGTGGACGCTCAACCTCTCACCTCTGCCGACGGACGCTGGCAACGATCAGTTCTCGATCGTGCTGACCTGATCTTCTGCCGATCCAAAAGGAGCTTCAAACGATGTTTAAAGTCGTCGCCGATCAGACCTTCACCCACACCGTCACCGTGATGACGCCGATCGACAACGGTCACAGGACGGAAACGTTCAAGGCGACGTTTCGGCTGATCGATACCGACGAGGCCGACACGTTCGACCTCAACACACGCGACGGCACCACCGCGTTTCTGAAGCGCACGATCGTCGACCTGGGCGATCTGGTCGGCGACGACAAGCAGCCGATCGCCTACAGCGATGAGCTGCGCGACCAGTTGCTCAAGCTGCCGCACGTCCGCATCGGCTTGGCGCAAGCCTACTTCTCCGCCGTGGCGAAGGACCCCAAGTCAAAAAACTGATCGGAGCCGCACAGCGATGGGCGCGCGGTTCGGCTCCAATGCAAACGTCCGGCGATGCGGATGCGGTGCTCGACGCCGCGCAAGGTTTCCAGATGGATGCGCGATCGATCGTGAAGTTGCACGCTGCGCTCGATGCGTCGCCGGACAAGGCCTACGAGGTGTGGCAGTGCAACTGGCCGGTGCTCGAAGCCTTTCTCGCGGTGTCGTCGCAGTGGCGCGTTGTATCGGTCGGCGGCGGGATGTCTCCGGCGCTACCGGTCTATATCGGCCTCGACTACGCAGCAGCACTCGCAGGGCTCGGCGCGGCCGGGATCGATATCACGCCGGATCTGTGGTCCGGCGTTCGAACCATGGAGGCTGCGGCTTGCGCCGCGCTCAATGAGGTTGCGCGATAGCGATGAAAGTCTCGCTGGTCATCGACGGTGATGCCACCGGAGCAGTAAAAGCGGCCGGCGATACGTCACGCGCGCTCGATGGTGTCGCCGATAAGACCGCCGCGGTTTCGAAGAAAACCGACGAGAGTATGGCGCGCGCCAGCGGCGCGGTCGGCTCTCTCGCCAACGCCAGCAAAGCGCAAGGCGCCGCGAACGACAATGCCGCCAACAGCACCGCAAATTATGCACAACGGATCGGCGATCTTGCCAGCAAGGCGCTCGGCGCTGAAAACGCGTTGGCTCGGGTCGCGAGCGGGATAGGTAATTTCGTTTCGAGGTTTGCCGAGGTGGCAGGTGCCACCAGCAAGTTTACGTTCCTCACCGGCGCCATTGGTCTGGCCATCACGGCTGCGCAGACGCTATTCGATATTATTCAGAGCGGCAGTCGTGCGGCAAATTCTTCGTTAATTGATCACGAGCGCCTCGTTTCGACTGTTCGCGCAGCCTATGCCGATGCAGCGAATGCTGCAGGAAAATTCTACGACACCAGCAAATCTATCACGCAACTACGCCTCTTAGAACAAGAGCAGAAGCTGCGGGATCAGCTTCAGTCTTCGGTCGGCAGCGCGCTTCCCAACCTATATCGCCTCGCGCCGATGCAAGAGGATAGCAACATCCTCGGTAACTGGCTTTCGGGCACGAAGCAGGTTCGTGAGGAGTTTCGAGCGTTCGAAGATGCCATTTTCAAGCTGCAGGCAGGCTTCAAAGACGGTACTCCGGACGTTAAGGCATTCATGGACGAGGTGGGGCGCATTGCTCTCGCCAACCCGCAATTGCAAATGACCGGCCTCAAGCTGGCGGGTATCGCACAGCAGGCTGAGGAGGATGCGAAGCGCCTGCGCCTGACTCAAGATGCTCGAGCTGTCATCGAAGGGCGCGCGAAACCAGAGCAACGCGAGAATGTGCTCGGTCGAGCGCAATCGACTACCACCGCCTCGGCCAACGAATTCGATCGCCTTACCAAATCGATTGAAAAGCAGGCGGCCGCGCTCGAAGCTGAATCGGCGTCGATCGGCAAATCCACCGGCGAAGCAGCGAAGCTGCGAGCCGAGATGCTGCTGCTTGAAGCCGCTAAGCAGGCAGGCATCAAGGTCTCCGGCGAATATGCTGAGAAGATGGAAGCGGTTGCCTCGCGCATCGGAGCCGCGAGCCAGCGCGCCGCCGAGTTGCGCCTGAACTCCGATATCAACTTCGAGCGGAGCCAGCTCGGCCGGTCCAACACCGACGCGATGATCGCCGATCGGCTGCGGTCGGTCTATGGCGACAACGTCGAGTCGCAGATGAACGGCGCCGCCGCCAACGCGATGCGGCTCAACGAATACCTGCGCGACGTTCGTGCAACGACGACAGACCTGGCGCAGGGTGCGTTTCGCGATTTCGTCAGCCAGATACGCAGCGGCGCGTCGGCTTTCGATGCGCTGCGCAACGCCGGCGTTAATGCGCTCAACAAGATCGCGGAGAAGCTGCTGGACAAGGCGCTCGACTCGGCGCTCTCGCGGTTGTTCGGCGGTTTCGGCAGCTTTCTTGGCTTCGGCGGTTCAAGCGGCCCGGCTATGGGCGGCCCGATCAATGTGGTCGGCGCAGCCGGTGGCATGGCGGTCCCGACGTTTTTCGATGTCGGCGGCTACACCGGCGACGGCGGCAAGCATGAGCCGGCCGGCATCGTCCACCGGGGCGAGTATGTGTTCGACGCGGATAGCACTCGTGCGATCGGTGTTGGCAACCTCAATCAAATGCGCCGGAGCCTGCGAGGATATGCCGATGGTGGCTACGTCTCTGACAGCAACGTCATTCCGTTCCGGCCGGCGAGCGCGACGCGTCAGGCCGACCCCGTCGCCGCAGGCATGACGGTCCATGTCAATGACAACCGTACCATCACCATCAACGGCGGCGGCGACATCGAGGCGATCCGGCGCGAGTTGGACCGCGACCGTAACGATTTCACCGCGCGTGTGACCGACGTGGTTCAGACGTTGCAGAAGAAGGGCTCGTTACGCTGATGGCTATTCCAGACCTGCGGACGGATGTGATGGACTTCTGCGGCTATTCGCACGAGGCGACACCGCTGAGGCTCAACCAGCGTCAGGAGCTGAGCACCCAGGCGGATGGCACAACGCACGGCAAGGACTTCGGACCGGCGCTGTGGCTCGGCGACTTCGTCACTGAACCGCTGCCGCACAACCGCGCGGCAGAATTCCAGGCGATCATGGAGTCGCT
This sequence comes from Afipia sp. P52-10, assembly GCF_000516555.1. Lineage (NCBI taxonomy): Bacteria > Pseudomonadati > Pseudomonadota > Alphaproteobacteria > Hyphomicrobiales > Nitrobacteraceae > Afipia > Afipia sp. P52-10. Next base: position 141,136 of record NZ_AZSJ01000002.1, read on the forward strand.
CGACGGCGTGATCGGCCGGTTCGAGGCGGGNGATCTGCGCAAGCCGTTTCCGGCGGCATATCCGAGCGGTGCGTTTGCCGACACGGCCAAGATCAACAGCGTGATCGATCCGGTGACGATGACGTTGAAGGACTTGCCGGTCGGCTTCACGCTGACACGCGGCGATCACTTCGCGTTCGACTACACCTTCGCTGGTTTTGCGATGCGCGCGCTGCATCGGGTGATGAACACGGTGACGGCCAATGGCGCAGGCGTGACGCCGGCGTTCGGTGTGCGGCCGTATCTTCGCGCTGGTTACGCGCTGAATGCGCCAGTGACGCTGAAGCGGCCGATGGGCGTGTTTCGGCTGCTGCCTGGTTCATTGGCACCGAGCATGAAGAACAGCACGCTGACGGTCTATTCGTTCAAGGCGGTGCAGGACCTCTGATGCGCTCGATCTCCGCCGACAATCTCGCTGCACTTCGCGCTCGCCGCTTGATGGCGCGCGACTTCCTCTGGCTGGTCGCCCGCGACCGTGACACGGGCGAGCCGGTGGCGGACGGACAATGGTCTGATGTCGGGCCGATCGACGCGCCGGTCATCGATCCCATGACCGGCGGCCCCGTGACGCGGCGGTTTTTTGGGTCAGGCACGCTCACCAAGATTTCCGACATCTCGCTGGTTGCGAACCTGCGTGCGCAGACCGTGACCATCAAGATGTCCCAGGTCCATGATCGCGTGCAGGAGATCGTGCGGGCCTATGATTGCCGGCGCGCGCGCGTGGAGATTTTCCGTGGTCTGTACAACCCGGTGACGCAGGCTCTGGTCGCGCCGGCGTTGGCCCGCTTCTTCGGCTTCGTTGACAAGATCGACATCAAGACGCCGGCGGAGAACGACAACAACGGCGGCAGCGTCACCTTCTCGTGCGAGTCGCATATCCAGGCGCTGACACGATCCAACCCCGATCTCCGCTCGCATGAAAGCCAGCAGCTCCGGATGCCGGGCGACGCGTTCTACAAGGACACCAACGTCGTCGGCGACTGGGAACACTTCTGGGGTAAAACCAACGGCAAGCTTGCGGCCGAGCCCGCCGGCATCAAGTCCGCAGCGACTGGCACCAGCAGCCGAGGTGCCAAATGATCCGGGTCGCAACTCACGCTGACATCCCCGCGATGGTCGCACTGTTTCAACGGCATCATGAGGAACGCGCCTTTACGTTCGCGTTCAACGCGGCGCTGATCTCGATGGACTTGGCTGCGGCGATCGACGATCCGAACTGGCTTTGCCTTACGGCCGATCGATGCGCTCTTGTTGCGTTCAGCTATCGGCCGATGTTTTCGCCAAACAAGGTCGCCACCGAACTGATGCTCCGCTGCGAGCGGCCGCGCATCCGACCGCAGATGATCGCGCACTTCGAGAATTGGGCTCGCACGCGTCACTGCAAGCAGATCGCGCTCGCTTCAACCCACGCTTATGAGGCTTTTAAACGCCTTTACAAGCGCGACGGCTACGCGCCGGCCGAAATGACCTTCGCGAAGGAGCTGTAGCCAGTGCCGTTCTTCACAGCCATCGGTGTCGCGGCGTTTGGTGCGGGCACGTTCCTGGCGAGCGCGACCGCATTCGGCCTGCAGATGGTCGCGGGCATCGGACTGTCCTATGCCGCGCAGGCGATGGCCGGAAAGCCAGCGAACCAGCAGCAGGCTGCGAACCGCGTCGGCGGTGTGCAAGGCAAGCTGCAGGCCGGCGGCGATGTCCCACGCTCGTTCCCGCTAGGCTATTCTGTCACGGCCGGCTCGCTGGTCTACGCCAACACCTGGGGCAAGGATGGCGAAACGCCGAACGCCTATCTGACGCAGGTGATCTCACTCAGCGATCTTCCGACCGTGCTGAAGGAGGTTTACGTCAACGGTGAGTTGGCAACACTCCTGACCGGTGAGCCGCATGCTGACTACGGCATCCCGGTTCAAGCATATCGGAAGGACGGAAAGGACCATCTCTGGATCAAATTCCACGACGGCACGCAGACGACGGCCGACACCTTCGTCACCAACTCGGTGTCCAGCACCGAGCGGCCCTATGGACCGGATCGCATCGGTAAGGGTATCGCGTATGCAGTGTGTACCGCGCTGGTCAACGACGAGCTGTTCACCGGCTTTCCGCAGTTCCGGTTTACGCTCGAAGGCATCAAGCTCTACGATCCGTCGCGCGACGACACCGCGGGCGGCTCGGGTTCGCATCGCTGGTCCGACCCGTCCACCTGGGGCGGCGACGGTGACAGCCTGCCGGCGGTGCAAGCCTACAACGTCCTGCGCGGCATCACCTATGGCGGCCAGTGGCTCTATGGCCTGCAGGCGTCAACGGTCGCGCAGCTCCCCAGCGAGGCATGGATCAACGCGATCGTCGCGTGCCGCGCACCGATCCAGGGAGAGACCGGCGTCGAGCCGATCTATCGGGCTGGCCACGAGTGCCGCGTCAACGAGCGGATCGACGACACGATCGAGGTGCTGCTGACCACTTGCCAGGCAAAGCTGTCGGAGGCTGGTGGCATCTATAAGATGCATGTCGGCGAGCCAGGCGCGCCGGTGCTCACCTTCACCGATAGCGATATCCTTTCGTCGGAAGAGCAGAGCTTTACGCCGTTTTTCGGTCTCGCGGACACCATCAACGGCATCGCTGCGACATATCCAGAGCCGTCCGAGGGTTGGGCGACGAAGGCCGCACCGCCGCTTCTCGATGAGGAGCTGGAAGCCCTCGACGGCGGCCGGCGCTTGATGGCCGATGTCAAGTTCGACGCGGTGCCATATACCGCTCAGGTTCAGCGCCTGATGCAATCCGCACTGCGCGAGGCGCAGCGCGCCCGACGGCACACATTCGTTCTGCCACCAGAGTACTGGCTGCTGGAGCCCGGCGATGTCGTCGGTTGGACCAGTGCTCGCAACGGCTATGTCACCAAACTGTTTCGGGTCGATGGCGTTGCGGACAAGGCGAACCTCGATGTGCTGGTCGATCTCACCGAGGTTGATCCAGACGATTTCGATTGGGATCACGAGACGGATTTTACGCCGGTCCCGCGCAACCCGATCGTTTTCGTGCGACCGTCCGCACAGGCCGTGCTGGATTGGTACGCAGAAGGTGCCACGGTATACGATGCCAACGGTCTTGCTCGGCGTCCAGCAATCCTGCTGGAGTGGAACGGCACCGTCACCAGCGATATCGCCGCCATCCAGTTCGAGGTCCGCGAAGACTTCGGAGCCATGGAGATCGTCCATCGCGGGCGCTCCGAGAACGTCGCCGCAGGTTCGATCCTGGTCTCACAGAACCTGCTGCCGAATACGGCCTATCAGGTGCGCGGGCGCTACATTCCGGGCAATCCTCGCGATACGCTCTGGTCGGATTGGATCGCTGTCACAACGCCGAACATTCTGGTCGGCGAGAAGGATATCGTTCAAAGCCTGCTTTACCAGATGCAGGAGTTGCAGGACGAGATGGACCGGCGCATGTCGCTGGTCGAGAACGGCATGCAGACTTCCGCCAACTCGTCGGCCCGTAGCATCCGCGACAACACCCGGCTGCGCGGCCAGACGGTCAAGATGGTTGAGCGCGTTGAGCTGCGGGTTGATGATGCAGAGGCGTCTATCGAGGATGTGCGCGAGCTGGCGGTCAGCAATGAAGGCGCCATCGCCAGCCTGAGTACGAGCGTCGATGCTCGCTTTGCTACCACAAACGCGAACGTGACCACAAACGCGCAAGCCATTGCTGCGCTCGACTATTCGTTTTCACAGTATCAGGTTACAGTGAATGCGCAGCTTGGCAATCTGAGCAGCAGCGTGACCACCAATGCGCAAGCCATTGCTGCGCTCGACTATTCGTTTTCACAGTATCAGGTTACAGTGAATGCGCAGCTTGGCAATCTGAGCAGCAGCGTGACCACCAATGCCACGGCGATCGCCGGCATCGGCGCGCAGTACACCGTGCTGCTGGATGCCAACGGCTACGTGTCCGGAACCAAGCAGCTCAACGGCGGTCCGGGCGCGTCGTCGTTCACGGTGCTGGCCGACTTCTTCCAGGTTGCCAAGCCTGGGGTTGCGGGCGGCGCGCCGGTGCCGGTGATCACGCTCGGTTCCGTGAACGGTGTGCAAAAACTGGCCTTGCGCGGCGACATGCTTGCCGATGGCACGATCACCGCCCGGAACATTCTGGCGGGCTCGATCACGGCCGACAAGCTCCAAGCGAACTCCATTGGCACAAATCAACTCGCGGTGGGTGGCGTCGATATCACCAACCTCATCGCTGGTGCTGCAACGCAGGTCACGTCTCATGATGGCGGCGCGCTCAGTCTGACGGCGCCCGGGACGTTGTTCGATCTTGTTTCCAGTGGTCCAG